>CAMHFA010000170.1 GCA_946184255.1 uncultured Bacteroidales bacterium | reverse complement strand
ATCACCCACCTGTAATTGGTCATTTTTTCCTTGTTCATGATTCGTGGTCAATTGATATACAAATATACGAATTTAATTTTCTATCATAATTGCCGGATATTCAAGGAAAATTGTAAATTTGTAAGGAACGTACCGACATGATTGTTGTTTAACACCAAAATTCATAACACAATGGCTTTCTCACTTAATGACATCATCAAGCAGCAGGTCAACTCTGCAGCAGGCGGCCTTGAGATTCCTGCCGCTCTGAAGAACCAGGTTCTCGGAGGCCTTTCCGATTCCATTCTCGGAAGCCTTACCCAGACTGCTACCAAGGCAGGCGGAATCAACATCATCAAGGACCTCTTCGGAGGCAAGACACCTGTCGAGAGCAGTCCTGTCACGCAGTTGGCCGGAAACCTTTTCAACACCAATGTCCTGAAGAAACTCGGACTGGGTGCTGTCCTTGGAACCGCTCTCACAAAACTTATCCCCAACATCCTTGGAGGAGTTACCAAAGTGTTCAAGGATCAGAACGGTGACGGTAAGGTTGACATGAATGACATCCTGATTGCCCTCGGTGGCTCAGGTATTGGCAAGAGTGTAGTTACCAGCGTACTGGGAGGTCTCTTCAAGAGAAGGTAATCCTACAGGGGTCGCACGACCTTGATTCCTGAAAGGTGGGAACGCGAGCCGACGTATTCAGCGATCGTCTGCTTGTCGATTTCCACCTTTCCGTCTGTTTGTGAAGCATGGATAAAGCCCACCCTCTCCCCTTCTACGAAGGCTATGGCCACGTGGGCGATGTCAAGTCCTTTTACGTTTGATACGTAACAGATTATGTCGCCAGATTTTATTCCGGACGCAGCGGCGGCAACCCTGGTCTTTGGAATAAATGTCATTGGCTCCTTGTTCAAAGCAGTCTCTACTTCTTCGATCTTCCTCAGGTCAAGGGCGGCCCTGGGAATATTGGCGGCATCAGCCAGTTGTTTGTAACTCTTTGGATTGGAAGACATGAAATGGATAGGATGGTCATTGACTTCCCCTCCAAGTTCCATGGTAATGTCCTTGAGTACATCATCCTGGCGGCGTATCCACTCAGTAGTATAATGGATTCTATCCCCATAGGTATAGGGCGGTTTACAGCGATAACGGCTGAGTGCTGTCCTGGTAGCGAAATCATCAAAGGCCGTTGAGCCATCCTTTACGGTTCTCGCAAGATTCAGGCAGGTCTCAACGAAAAGTATGCAATCTGTCTTTGTGAGATAAATCCGTAGCTGTTCTTTAAGGGGATCTTCCTCCAGGGTCCCTGCTACATAAGGAGTACCCAGCATCTCCTTGGCTGCTATCACCATCAACTCTGAAACTGAAAGATTCCTTTCTGTAACAGACGCGTCTTCGCATGCCTTGGACAAGACCTTCATCACCTCTCCGGCCTTTGATTTGTCCGCCTCGGTGGTAATATATTTCTGTCCCAGTGAAACCAGGCAGGAAAGCATTGCAGAAAGCGCCATGAACAGGGTCATCATCCTTCTCATGGCGCTAAATTAAACAATTATTCCGTTATTTCCCCTACTTCTCTTCGGACTTCGATATTTCCTGACCGAAAAGATAGGCACTTCCGTTACCATCGGCATCATCGCCTGAAGAATCGTAGCTGAATGTCCCTCCCAGGCCATCAAAAAGGACGAATCCATTGTCCACATCGGACACAGTGGTGGAGAATCCGTCATAGATGTCGGTGAACACTATAGGTTTTCTCCATATTATTCCCACTTTGGAATCAATAGTCGATCCGTTATACTTCCCCTTGGCCCTGAATACCGAGAAAGTAGATGTGGGTCGAAACGGTAGATTCTTGAAAGTACAATAGTCATAGGTAAAGGAATCTCCCTGCCACCTTCCACTGTATCCGTCAGCCACTTCCAATCTATCAATGGCATCCCAGTCTAACTCGAAAGAAAGGGTGGTGTGACCACTCTTCCAGACATATGAAGCTTTTAACACATCGGAAGGAAGTTGGGTTATAGAGGGAACATGGACAGACCTAGTCCCATCAGATACTTTCAGGCCATAGTCAGGCTTGTAACTACGGACCCGGAGACATCCTTTGGTAATGTATGAAAATGTATCATAGACCCCGACGACCGTAGGATTCTCACCATCTCCAAAAGATGGAGAGGCATAATCATCACTGCCGACACTCCTGGTAAAACCAGGCACTTCTCCATCGTTCAGGTTCGATACTGTACTGAAAAAAGCCATGATTTCCTCATCAGGGGAAGAGGATGAAGGAATCGGCGACAAAGTGGAAGAGGCGTTATCATATATTCTCCTAAGCATCTTGACCGCTCCTTCATTGCGGTAATACTTATAGTCTCCAGAAACATTGTGAAGGAATCCATGTCCCCTGTAATCATCGACAAATTTCCTGGAGACCGCCGTCAGGAAGCATGAATCCTCCCTAACACCTTCTACAATCCTGTAAACTTCGTACACCGGCAGGGAATATCTCCCCTTCAACGCCCCGTCCACAACTACCATCTTCAGACCGACCTGATACGGGACCTTACATGTAGATGCTATCTTACTTTCGTCTGAGATGGTCTTGTCACCAAATGAAAAAGAGACCGGCTTGATTCCTGAGTGAATGTCTTTGGGATTGTCAGCGGCAGAAGGAGCTCCGTCGTACCATTCTGGCAGTTCCGATCTGGTCAGATAGACATATCCCGCCTCATCAGACCGCTTGGTGTAGGTAGTGCTCCCATCCAGGGTGGTGAAGGTCACTTCACAATCCGGAATGATTACAGGTCCTGGGCCAGTCACTATGAATGCCGCCCCTCCTGAGAATGGATTGACATACTCAAATGCCGTTTCTCCATCTGAAATCCTACTCAAAGCTATGACCG
The DNA here is from genome assembly GCA_946184255.1 of uncultured Bacteroidales bacterium. Lineage (GTDB taxonomy): Bacteria > Bacteroidota > Bacteroidia > Bacteroidales > UBA932 > Cryptobacteroides. Next base: position 977 of record CAMHFA010000170.1, on the reverse strand, counting down.
GGGCGACGTTGTACTTGGACTTATCAACCCTCTCAGTGTAAAGTGTGTCCAGAACGGCCTGGACTCCATCGGCTGATACTCCGTCCTTTCCATCCCTACCAGCCAGATACTTGTAAAAGTCTTCCAATGAAATAGCATCCCTGGGCCATTCAGGGTATTCTTCCGGATCATATATTCCGTTATCCGGATTTGCCAATCCGGAATCGGAAGTCACATCGGCCACCCACAACTCATAAGCAGACTCTCCGTTCTCTCCCCTCTGTGGTACGCCGGTATCGGTGTCCCCTATCCACCAGTTTCCGTTATCTCCAATATAGGGAGAGTCTCCGGGGATCCCTTGCTCACCCGGTTCCCCTGGTTCTCCTGCCTCTCCGTCATCGCCTTTTTCGCCTTTATCGCCCTTGTCTCCTTTATCACCCTTCGGGCCGCTTGCAGGGACTCCAAGGTCCTCTGGTGAACCATCTAAAACTATCCACCAATTACCGTTGTCTCCGATATATGGGGTGCTTCCATCCTTTCCGTCTGCACCTGATAGGAATTCATAGAAATCCCTTTCCGAAACCTTCTCTTTATCCCACTGGTTGCCGGGGTTTTTCGGATCATCAACACCAGTTACAACATATTCACGCCATAGATCAAGCGCAGACTTACCGTCTTTCCCGTCCAGGCCATCCTTCCCTTTAAGGTATTTGAAGAAATCACTGATGCCGGTCCCGCCGGTCCAATCCTGGATTGTCTGGTCCTGAACGGAAGCCACCCATAATTCATAAGCTGAAAGACCGTCTTTACCGGCCATTCCCTGGATGCCTTGCTCACCTTGAGGTCCCTTTGGTAATGTAACCTCCAGTGAATTGCAGGACACAGCAAGCACCACAGCTCCAATGAGCATTGTGGATAAACAATTGAATCTGTTTTTCATGTTCTTAGGTATTATTTGTTGTTTTTAAGATAGTTCCATAGAGGATCCCATGTAACCC
>CAMHFA010000169.1 GCA_946184255.1 uncultured Bacteroidales bacterium | reverse complement strand
GCATCCTTGTAGAGCTGCTTCATGTCAGGAATACCCTTCTTGCACCAGTAGCACCACTCACCCCAGAAATCGAGGATGATATACTGGCCGTTGTTGTAGATGGATGAAAGGGTGAAGTCCTCTCCCTTCTCGTTCTTGAGGGTGAAATCAGGAGCCTGCATGCCGTCCTTTACCTTCTCGGCTGCCTCAGCCCTGGCCTTTGTCTTCTGGGCACCAGTCCTGGACCTGTCAATCAGGGGCTTCAGATAACCGTTCTGCACAGTTTCGGGGATAATATCCAGAACCTCGAGAGCATCCTTACCGTCCTCACCGATGAGGCGGCTGACGAGGGTGGCTCCGTACAGGCTGGCAGGATTGTTCTTGATGAAATCCTTGGTCAGGGAATTGACATGGGCATTGACCTCGTTGTAAACGTTCATGATGGAATCGGACTTGGCCTCGTCATCAGCGGCGGCACGATATTCCTGAACTATCTCGGACATCCTGTCCTGGTCGGGCTTTACGAGCTCGGCGTAGGCTTTCTGGTCCTTGAAGAACTGGGAACCATCGACTACGACAGAGTCAAGCCTTCCGCTCAGTTTGGCATATTCACCGGGAACGAAGGTGATGGATGCAACACCATGCTCACGGCCCCTCTCGTCATCAGGGCAATAGATGATGATACCACGGACAGTGGTGTCGGCGAACGGGAAAGTGAAATCTCCGTTGGTGGCCGGTATAATGGTAGTGGAAAGAGGTACCCTGGCATTGAGGATATCGACTACCTCGACTTTAAGGGAATCACAGGGAAGGCCATCAAAATGGCCGGTGATCACATTCTTTTTGTTTGCGCATGAGGCGCATGCAAGCAGCGCAACGGCTGCAACAGCATAAATAATTACTTTTTTCATATTAATTGAGATTTATAACTTATTCATCGATCTGCTTCACTTCAGGGAAGAGACCGAATAGCTCGGCATCTATCCTGTCAGTTATCTTCTGGAAATCCTCCGGCTTGTTCTCAAACTTGATTTCATCCACGTTTATGATCAGGAGATGGCCGTCATATTCCTTGATCCAGTCCTCATAACGCTTGTTGAGTCCGGTAAGGTAATCGATCCTGATGCTGCTTTCGTAGTCCCTGCCGCGCTTCTGGATCTGGGCCACAAGGTTGGGAATGGTAGAGCGAAGGTAGATTAGGAGGTCCGGCTTGCTCACAAGGGACATCATCAGGTCAAAGAGGTCTGAATAGTTTTCAAAGTCCCTGGTGCTCATGAGTCCCATCGAATGAAGGTTCGGTGCAAAGATGCGGGCATCCTCGTAAATGGTCCTGTCCTGGATGATTATGTCGCTGCAACGGGAAATCTCCACCACATCCTTGAACCTCTTGTTGAGGAAATAGATCTGGAGGTTGAAAGACCAGCGCTCCATGTCGGCATAGAAGTCGGCAAGGTAGGGATTGAAATCGACGGACTCGAACTTGGGAGTCCATCCGTAGTGGGCGGCCAGCATCTTGGTGAGGGTGGTCTTGCCACTGCCTATGTTACCTGCAATCGCTATATGCATATCTTGAATTATTTAATATTATCAATAGGGAAAAGGCCATAGAGTTCGGCGTCAATCTTGTCAGTAATCAATGCAAAGTCTTCGGGACGGTTCTCGAAATCCAGGTTATCGGTCTCGATAGTAAGCACCCTGCCCTTGTACTCTGCAATCCATTTGTCATAGCGTTCGTTAAGGCCGGCCAGATAGTCCAGTCCGATGGACTGCTCGTAATCCCTGCCTCTCTTCTGGATCTGGGCAACAAGATGCGGAATCGAACATTTGAGGTAGATCAGCAGGTCCGGCATGCCGGCCATGGAAGACATTACCCCGAAGAGGTCCATGTAGGTCTCGTAGTCTCGCTTGCTGAGGTTACCCATGGCATAGTTGTTTGCCACGAAGATGTACACACCCTCATAGAGTGTCCTGTCCTGAATGATCACATCCTGGCTCTTTGAAATCTCCAGCACATCCTTGAACCGCTGGGCCAGGAAATAGGTCTCAAGGTTGTAGGACCAACGCGGGATGTCCTTATAGTAGTCCTCAAGGTAAGGATTGTATGTGACGGACTCGTATTTGGGAGTCCATCCATAATGGTTCGCCAGCAGCCTTGTGAGAGTGGTCTTGCCGCAACCGATATTTCCAGCAATTCCTATGTGCATATCATAAGTCGATTTCGTTCTCCCAAGGTTCGTTGAAAGGCTGAAGGAAAGGATTGGTCGTCCTTTCCTCAGCTATAGAAGTGGATGGACCATGCCCCGGATAGACTTCCACGTCGCCCGGGAGCAGCATAAGCTTCTCCATTATTCCCACAATCTCCTTATCGTAGTCGCCACCATCCAGGTCTGTCCTCCCGATCGAGCCGGCAAAAAGCGTGTCGCCGGAGAAGAGGATCTTGTTCTCCTCGCTGTAGAAACAGACACCTCCCGGAGTGTGGCCCGGAGTGGTGATTACCTTGAAGCCTCCATTGTCGAATGAGGCAAGGATCTGCCCATCCACCAAGTCCTCTGTCTCGAATGACACGTCGGGAGCCTTGAGTCCGACTCCCTGCGCATAAACAGGATCCCTTTTCAGGATCATCTTGTCCTCCGAAGACATATAAACCGGGATGGAATAGTCCCTGGCGAGACTGGCAACTCCGAATATGTGGTCGAAGTGACCGTGGGTCAGCCAAATGGCGTTAGGTTTCAGCCCATGTGAAGAAACGAATGATTTCAGTGCCTCCGATTCGGCTTCATCATAGCATCCGGGATCCACGAACACGCACTCGCCTCCCACCTCATCACAAAGGAGATAGCTGTTCTCCCTGAACGGATTGAAGCAAAACGACTTAACGCTGACCTGACAACCGGACGACATAACCCCAAAAAAAGACTATTCTTACAAAATTAAGAATAATTCTTCAATACTTCAACAGAGGGCTATACTAAGATTACAGTACCTCCTTCAGATAAGGCCCCGTTACCGAGTCTGGATTAGCGGCGAGTTCCTCAGGAGTCCCTTCTGCCACGATCCGGCCTCCACCCTGGCCGCCGTCGGGGCCCAGGTCGAAGATATAGTCCACGCTCTTGAGAATGTCGAGGTTGTGTTCGATGATGATAACCGTATTACCCTGATCGACAAGCTGTTGAAGTACTCCGAGGAGGACCTTTATGTCTTCGAAATGAAGTCCGGTAGTGGGTTCGTCAAGGATGTAGAGGGTGTTGCCCGTGGCCTTGCGGAAAAGTTCGGCAGCCAGTTTCATCCTCTGGCTCTCTCCTCCTGAAAGGGTGACCGCACTTTGTCCCAGATGAACGTAGCCGAGTCCTACATCCACGAGGGCCTTCAGTTTCCTGGCAATCGCAGGAATAGGCTTGAAGAACTCGTAAGCCTCGCTGATGGGCATTTCCAGGACATCGTTGATGTTCTTCCCTTTATAGTGGACTGCAAGGGTATCTTCCTTGTAACGCTTGCCCCTGCACTCGTCACAAACCACATTGACCGATGGCAGGAAATTCATCTCTATGACCTTGATTCCCGCACCGTTGCAAGCTTCGCAGCGTCCGCCGGGCACATTGAATGAAAACCGGCCAGCCTTGAATCCGCGTACCTTGGCATCAGGAGTGTCCTCGAAAAGGTTCCTTATGTCTCCCATGACTCCCGTAAACGTGGCAGGGTTGGACCTGGGCGAACGCCCAATGGGACTCTGGTCGATTTCTATGAGCTTGTCTATATTCTTAATCCCCTCTATAGAACCATAAGGGAGAGGACGCAATTTTGCACGATGGAGCTTGTTCTTCAGGATCGGCATCAGGGTCTCGTTGATCAAGGAAGATTTTCCGCTGCCGCTCACTCCGGCCACTCCGATAAAA
>CAMHFA010000168.1 GCA_946184255.1 uncultured Bacteroidales bacterium | reverse complement strand
CGGGCAGAGTTGACCCTGACAACTGAATCCCTCATAGACTCAGTCATGCTCTTGTCATAACCGCGAAGGACTTCTGAAGTAACCTCTTCCATCCTTTCCAGGAAACTGACCGTAAGCCCTCTGTTGGGCAGCTCGGACTTGCGGTCCATCGCCCAGAAACCATCCTTCAGGTAGTCGTGTTCGACACTGCTGTGCCTTTGGATGTAGCCGTAACCGCAGTGATGGTTGGTCAGAAGAAGGCCTTCGTCAGAAACCACCTCTCCGGTGCAACCACCACCAAAAAGGACAACCGCGTCTTTCAGGGAAGCCTGGTTGACGCTGTAGATGTCTTCGGCGCTGAGTTTGAAACCCTTTGCCTGCATGTCACCAATCCTCTGGGAGATCAGCATGGGAAGCCACATTCCTTCATCAGCCTTCAGGGGCTGGAGGAAAAAAGCGAATGCAGCAAGCAGAAAAACTGTTCTTTTCATATCTATATGTTATTTCTTTTTCTTGAACACGGGAGCAACGGCCTTGACTGAAGGGACTCCACCTTCAAAATAGGGCCAGCCATCCTTGGTCCAGAGAACCTGGTCCAGATTCATGCAACGGCCTTTGTACTCGTTCTCCTTCCAGTAGGTGTGGTAAGGCATCCAGTCACGGCCCTTGTCGTCAGTGACTATCTCACCGTTATGGCCGGGGCCACAGAAGACTTCATCATCATCCTTTGTAAGTATGACCTCGTCGTAGATTCCTTCGTCACCCGCGATCATGGACTTGCCAGACCTGCTGACAAAGGGTCCCATAGGACTCTCGGAACGACCGACAATGATATGATATGTGCTCTTGCTGCCCTCGCAGCAGCTTCCCTCGGAAGCAAAGAGATAGTAATACTTTCCTCTCTTGTGGACATAGGTCCCTTCCATGCGGTCACCGGCAACCTTTACGGGTTCACTGCCAGGCTTGACGGAAAGGCCGTCATCTGCCAGCTCCACTACGTAAAGACCGGACTTGCGTCCAACCTCCTGGTCTGTCCTGTGGCTGAGACTTCCCCAGTAGAGATACTTCCTTCCGTCAGTGTCTTCGAAAAAGTTAGGATCGATGGAATTGCCGACACCTGTGTTCTCCATACCCACTATCATACCAAGATCCTTGAAAGGACCGGTGGGAGAATCGGAAACAGCCACTCCCGATGCGCTCCTGTCATGATCGCCCCAGACACCCAGAGCATAGTAGAGAACATACTTTCCTGCAATATAATTCATGTCAGGAGCCCAGAGAGCTCCCTTGGGCTCCCATGAAGGACGGCTTTCAGCATCGAAAGCAGCGCCAACCAGTTCCCAGTTGACAAGATCCTGGCTTCTGTAGACAGGAATCTCATAGGTAGCCCCTTCCACCCTGTTACGGGTCGAATAAGCGTAGAAATAACCGTCCCTGGCCCTGTTGTCCAGGACAGAGGGATCGGGACAGTTGTGATCCACTACAGGATTGTCATAAGTCACAGGTTCCTTGCAACCGGTAAGGAAGAGACCGGATGCCAGTGCCAGACAGGCACCGGCCAGGGCAAGAGTTCTCAATGGTCTGTTCATGATTCTGACTATTTGTAATTGTTAAATGCGATCGGATAACTTTTCCTTGGCATATGCCAAAGTAACTGTGAATGTCTTCTTGCCTGAAGAAGGGGCATCATACATGGCATCGTCGAAAATCTGCTCGCAGATCGAGCGCAAACCACGGGCGCCGAGCTTGTTCTTTATAGCGGTGTCCACTATCAGTTCCTTGACACCCTGTCCTATCTTCAAGGTCATCCCGTCCATTTCAAATAGCTTGGCGTACTGCTTGAGAACGGCATTCTTGGGCTCAGTGAGGATCCTGAGTAGAGCATCCCTGTCAAGGGCGTCCAGATAGGTGATGACCGGAAGACGGCCTATGATCTCCGGTATAAGACCGTAGGCCCTCATGTCCTGAGCATCCACATATTTAAGAAGGTTATTCTTGTCAATCTTCTGCCTCTGGGATGCACCGAAACCAATAACCTGGGTATTCAGTCTCTGGGCTATCCTGCGTTCGATTCCCTCAAAGGCTCCTCCGCAAATGAAAAGGATGTTCTCGGTGTTGACATGGATGAATTCCTGCTCGGGATGCTTGCGTCCACCCTTAGGGGGAACATTGATGACATTACCCTCAAGAAGCTTCAGCATGGCCTGTTGGACACCCTCACCTGAAACATCACGGGTGATGGATGGATTGTCGCTCTTACGGGCTATCTTGTCGATCTCATCGATGAAGACAATCCCCCTCTCGGCCTGGGTAACGTCATAATCTGCCTCCTGAAGGAGCCTGGTCAGGATACTCTCCACGTCTTCCCCAACATAGCCGGCTTCCGTGAGCACTGTCGCATCCACTATTGTGAACGGAACTCCAAGCATCTTGGCGATGGTCTTAGCGAGAAGGGTCTTGCCGGTACCGGTCGGCCCGACAAGAAGGATATTCGACTTCTCCAGTTCAACCCCATCGTCGGGTCGGTCGACCAGATTGTGGTTGATTCGTTTGTAGTGGTTGTAAACCGCAACGGAAAGCATCTTTTTCGCCCTGTCCTGTCCAATCACATACTGGTCGAGGAAGGCCTTGATGTCAGAAGGCTTATTGCCGTCTTCAATCCTTCCTGCATCAACCTGTGAAGCCGCAGTGCCCATTGTGTCCTTTAGATAGTCATGAGCCAACTCTACACAGTCGCTGCAGATGAACCCGTCAATGCCCTGAAGCAGGAACGGAACGTCACGCTCCGGCCTGCCGCAGAACATGCAGTGCCTGCCTTGGGATGGGCCTTTCTTTTCTGGCATTACTTAACTTTCTTGGAGAGAATCTCATCAACCATACCGTACTCCAGGGCCTCACTGGCGGTCATCCAATAGTCCCTGTCGGCATCGGCGAAAACTTTCTCATAAGGCTGGCCGGAATGCTCCGAGATAATCTCATAGAGCTCCTTGCGGGTCTTCTCGATCTCCTTTGCCGCTATCATGATGTCTGAAGCCTGGCCCTGAGCTCCTCCTAGAGGCTGATGGATCAGCACCTTGGAATGAGGCAGACAGGAACGCTTTCCCTTGGCCCCTGCACAAAGCAGCACCGAACCCATTGAAGCGGCCATACCCGTACAGATAGTGGCTACATCTGGCTCTACCAGCTGCATAGTGTCATAGATGGCAAGGCCGGAGGTGACCTGTCCGCCGGGAGTGTTGATATAGAGGGATATATCGGCACTGGGATCAGTAGATGCAAGGAACAGGAGCTGGGCCTGGATGATGTTTGCCACATCGTCGTCGATGGGAACTCCCAGGAATATGATCCTGTCCATCATCAGACGGCTGAACACATCCATGGAAGCCACGTTGAGCTTCCTCTCCTCGATGATCGTGGGATTGATGTAGGCATCGGTCGCCTTCTCAAAACGGTCAAGGGTCATGGAGCTCAGTCCGTGGCCCTTAACAGCAAATTTCTTGAATTCCTTGTCCATAAGACTTATTTCAATTCACGGAACTTCGCTTCTGAAATTCTCTTGCTGGGAAGAGAAACTATATCCTTGACAGCAGCGATGACCTTCTCGTTCTCGACACTCTCCTCGATGTTGCGTACCTGGCGCTCGTCCTTGAGGATGTTCATGGCCGCATCGGTTATGAACTGCTCCGGGACATTGCCCATCCCGTACATGGCGTACTGATAGGAAGCATAGGCCTTCGCAGCCTCTACCATGTCCTTGTCCTCGATCTTGAGATCAAACTTCTTCATGAGATAACCGCGGACAAGCTGCCAGCGGAAGTCACCGAGGAAGGAATCAAACTCCTTGTCAACCTCTTCCTTTGAAAGTCCGAGGCAGTGCTTGTCGTAACGGAATACGGT
>CAMHFA010000167.1 GCA_946184255.1 uncultured Bacteroidales bacterium | reverse complement strand
GAATCGCAGCTCCGTCCAATCGCAAGATTGATACCGGTTATGGGGTCAGGGGCCTCGGGAACATCGACAATGTGACCTGTGTTGCTCCAGATCCTGCCGATACGCGCCATAGCTTCCACTGCGTTAGGATCTATAAGGCCATCACGATTGGGAGCGGCATTGAGAATATAGGTGCAGTAGGCATTGTTATAGGGAATGATATTCTCCCTGACGATCATATCGACATCCTTGAGTTCGTCAGTCGGGAATGATTCTTTCCAGAACCAGGTCCTCTGAAGAGGATAGCATGCCATCGAGGGAAGCTTGTTATCTTCTGCAGATATCTTCTCCCCGGCTCCCTGCTCATAACAGCTGATATCGGAGTAGAACAATGCGTCTTTGGGGTATTTGGAGCCATTGAGGTCCATCACCAGACAATTCGGCTGGAGACTTTTCACAAATGAATATATTTCCGGGAAAGAAACATCCGAGTATGATATCCTGCCCCACGGTGCATCCCAACCATCAAACATGATTGTATTTACCGGACCGTAACATGTGAGCAGTTCCCTCAATTGTGCCTTGATGAAATCAGTCTTCTCCTGAGTGAAAGGAAGTGTGTGACGGATTCTGTGATGGGTGTCCAGGATGGAGAAATGGAACATTACCTGCATTCCGGCCTCATGTAGGGCAGAGGTCAATTCTTTCAGGACATCCCTTCCAAGGGGCGTGTTCATCACATTGTAATCGGTGGTGGAGGTGTTCCACATGCAGAAGCCGGCATGATGCTTTACACTGACGCAGATGAATTTGCATCCGGCACTCTTGGCTGTGCTCACCCATTGACGGGTGTCAAGCCGTTTGGGATTGAACACTCCTGCATCCAGTTCAGGGTCAGTCCAGTCAGCGTTCTGGAATGTGGGGAGGCCGAAGTGGACGAACATGCCGAAACGAAGGTCCACGAATTCCTGCTGCAGTTGATGGAGGGTTTTATCCTGTGCGGCAAGGGCAAGGGGCAATGCTGCAAACAAGATTAATGTAGCAAGGTACTTTCTCATAGCCGTGAATTTACTTACATACAAATATAATTAAACCGCCTGGTTTTTTTATATTTGTGTATGTTGAAGAATAATGAACATAAAGTGAGAAAGCCTGCTGTCGCAGGTTCTTTCTACCCTTCTTCAGCGAAGGAGATCAAATCTATGCTGGGAGGGTGGCTTCGCACATCAGGCAACCGTACTTCGGCACCTCAAGCCATCATTGTCCCACATGCCGGGTACGTTTTCAGCGGCGAAGTAGCTGCTTCCGCCTACAACCGCATCCCTCTCGACCATCCTTACAGAAGGATATTCCTTATCGGGCCAAGCCACCGGGTCGGGTTTGGCGGAGCCAGTGTGGACACTTTGTATACATCAGCAGAAACTCCTTTGGGCAGAGTTCCGATTGATATCCAAGCGGGAGAGAAACTGATCAAGGCTGGTGAAGGAGTTTTCACATGCAGGAAGGATGCACACGAAACGGAGCATTGCCTCGAAGTGCAACTGCCATTCCTCCAGATGGTCTTCAAAGATGTCCCTCCTGTCGTACCAATTGTAATCGGGACTGAACGTCTTACCGTTTTGAAAAAGATTGCCGAAGTCCTGGAACCATATTTCACTTCAGATAATCTGTTCATAATAAGCTCAGATTTCTCCCACTATCCTACATACGAGGATGCAAAGGCATCTGATCTTTACCTTGCGGAAACCATCTCCTCAGGGGGCTTGGAAGAGTTTCTGAAAGCCATCTCGCAGATAAGCAAGCGCAACTATCCCGGACAAGGAACAGCAGCCTGCGGGTCTTCAGCCATCGCGGTCCTGTTGTCAATGATGGACGCCCAGGGAAGGGACTGCTTTTCAACCGATCATGTTATGTACCGTAACTCCGGAGATTCTCCGTACGGTGACAAAGTCAGGGTTGTCGGTTACAATTCAATCGTTATCAACAGGGCAATGGAAGACGATCATCTTTTCTGCTTTACCCAAGAAGAAAAGGAGAGAATGATAGCTTCGGCTCGTTCGGCGATATTTTCATCTCTCGGCCTTGAATTTGACGGAGATGACTCCCCTATAGGAATCCTTAAGGAGAAAGGTTTCGGAGTGTTCGTCACACTCTATCTCAACGACCGTCTAAGGGGTTGCATCGGCAGGTTTTCCTCGCCATCGAACCTCCAGTCAACTATCAGGGAGATGGCAATCAGTGCCGCTTTCTCAGACCCGCGTTTCACTCCCCTTTCTGCCAGGGAAGCATCTAAAGTAGAAATCGAAGTATCCGTTCTATCTCCCTTAAAAAAAATCGAATCCATCGAAGAGTTCAAGTTGGGAAGAGACGGAATCTATATGATAAAAGGTTACCATCACGGGACGTTCCTCCCCCAAGTTGCAGAGGAAACAGGCTGGGACACTGAAGAGTTCCTTGGACACTGTGCCCAGGACAAGGCAGGAATCGGATACGACGGATGGAAGGATGCTGATCTCTATACCTACCAGACAGAGGTTGTAAAGGAATCAGAACTCTCAGAGAACTAATTTGAAATGAAAGAGGCCAGGTTCTACATCGCTTCTGAAGATGGTGTTCAATGCCTTCTCTGCCCCCATCATTGCCGTCTAAAGGAAGGAGGAAAAGGTATTTGCCGAAGTCGTGAGTGCCATGACGGGAAGTTGTTTGCACTTTCCTATGGGGAACCCTGCGCACTTGCTATCGACCCTGTTGAAAAGAAGCCCCTCAATCAGTTCATGCCGGGGTCATTCTGTCTCTCATTAAGTTGTTCCGGATGCAATCTTTCATGCAGATGGTGCCAGAACAGTTCAATATCCCAAGCTTCCCCGGAAGAAGTGGAGTCCACCTTTCTATCCCCTGCCGAAATCGTGGATTTATGCCTGAATAAGGGGCTGCCGTCAATTGCCTACACCTACACCGAACCTTTCACCTGGTGGGAATACATGTACGACATAGCTGTTTTGGCCCATGAAAAGGGCCTTAAGAATATCCTTGTGTCAGCCGGATATGTGGAAGCTGATCCACTACAGGATATATTACCATACATCGACGCCGCCAATATCGACATAAAGGCAATGGAGGATTCCTTCTACCGCAAATACTGTGGTGCCTCCCTGGAACCGGTACTGGATAACATTCTGTCCATGAAGAATGCCGGTGTCCATCTGGAATTGACGAACCTGCTGGTCACAGGGCTTAATGATTCTGATGAACAAATTAGCAGGCTATGCAGATGGATGATCGAAAATGGTCTCCAGGAAGTGCCGCTGCATTTCAGCAGATTCTTTCCGATGTACAGATGGAAGGAATCCGAACCGACACCGAAGAAGACGCTTCTCAGAGCCAAGGAGACAGCGCTGAATACAGGAATCAAGATTGTTTATTTAGGAAATATCTGATGAAACGGACTCATAGGCATAGTCTGGTTTATGTTGCAGGCATCCTGCTTACCCTGTTGGTGACTAATCATGATGCCCTTGCCAGGACGATCCAGGTACGACGAGCTTCTCAACTGCAGAAGGTCGTTGAGGGCTCTTCGAGTGGAGATACCATAGTACTCCGCAAAGGTGTCTACCGCTTGAGGGAGACTTTGGTTGTTAAGGGAAAGACTGACCTGGTAATCAAGGGTGAAGGAGCCTGTCTGACTGGAGGAGTACGGATACCCCTCTGGCGCCTTCACAGGGTCAGGGATTTAGGCAAAAGCGTACGCCTGCTTAACCTCAAACGTTACCAATTAGGTGGAATAGTTCCAAAAGGAGACCCCCATCTGACAGGACCTTCATGGTCGGAAATATATGCCGATGGAGTTCCGATGCGACTGAGCGAGTGGCCTGACGACTCCCCTCTTCCTCTGGATTCAGTAA
>CAMHFA010000166.1 GCA_946184255.1 uncultured Bacteroidales bacterium | reverse complement strand
ACCGATCCCGGCTACCCGGACAAGCTGATCAAATACATCGAGGACTATCAGCTCAGCAAATATGACTCAATGTCCCTGGCTGAGGCGGAAAGGCTCCTGAATGCCCAGGGCTCAGTTGATGAGAGTCCTGTCGAAGGACCGTCAAAGGCTGAAATCAAGGCTGAGAAGAAAGCTGAAAAACAGGCGGAGAAGGCTGCGAGGAAGGCAAGGAAGCATGTGGCTGAGGAGGATGACGAACTGACCGGAAAGATTCCGGATTCACCTCTCTCGATCGAGGAGCCAAAGAGGATTGACAAGAGCCAGCTTGAGGAATTCAAGTTCTCCCTGAGCAGGGAAGCATATTCAAAGAACGGAGTGCCGTTCGTGACTTCGATGGAAGGTGAGACATATTCATCGATAGCACAACGGTATGGACTGTTCCTTAAGGAACTTTTGAAATACAATGACTTGGCTGCTACAAGGGAGCTCGCTCCAGGTACTGTGGTCTATCTCCAGGCAAAGAAGAGCCAGAGCCAGAAGGGACTTGATAAGTTCATAGTCGATGAAGATGGCCAGTCCCTCAGGGATATATGCCAGCGTTTCGGAGTGAAGATGTCCAGCGTCTGCAAGATGAATGGGTTCACCCTTGATTACGAGCCTCGCGAGGGCGACACTATCGTGCTTCGTGGCAAAAAGAAGAAATAAGCCGGCTAAAGGAAAATGAATATGAAGACGTGGAAATTGATAGTCCTGGCGCTGGCCTTGATTGCGGTAGTTGCGGCAGGAATAGTAGGAGGAAGGTGGTACGGTGACAACCGGAAGTCCAATTTCTCGGACAATTATGAATTGTTCGTGTATCCTGGGATGGAAGCTTCATATGTGCTGAAGGCCATACCTGACAGCATCGTCATAAGGCGCCGGAGCCTTGAGAGAGTGATGAGCGGACTCTCCTCCGACCAGATAAAGCCTGGTCACTATGTGATTGAGAAGGGCAAGCCCAGCATCTATGTTCCGAGGATGCTGAGGGCCGGATGGCAGACTCCCATAAAGCTCGTCCTGTCCGGGACCATGAGGCTCAAAGGAGCGATTGCCAGGAAGATTTCCAACCAGATGATGATGGATTCTGCCACTGTGGCTTCTGCACTCAATGACAAGGAGTTACTGGCGTCATACGGTTTCACTCCATCAGACGTTTTTTCCCTCATCATGCCTAATACCTATGAGGTTTATTGGACCGATTCCATGAAGGTGATCCTGGACAAGCAGAAGGCTGCCTACGATGCTTTCTGGACTCCCGAAAACCTCAGGAAAGCCTCTGTCCAGGGACTTTCCCAGAAGGAAGTTTCGGTGGTTGCATCAATCGTCAAGGCAGAGTCTAACCATGAGCCGGAGTATCCTTCCATTGCAGGGGTTTATCTCAACCGGTTGCGCCAGGGAATACGTCTCCAGGCTGACCCCACTGTGGCATTCTGCTACGATTACACCCTTAACAGGATCCTGTTCAAGCATCTTGAAGTGGATTCTCCTTACAATACTTATCGCCATGAAGGCCTTCCTCCTGGACCCATCTGTGTGCCTGACAAGGCCAGTCTGGAGGCTGTCCTGAATCCAGACCGACATGGCTATCTCTTCTTCTGTGCTAGTCCGGCAATGGACGGTACGCACAAGTTTGCAGTGACTCTTTCAGAACACAACCGGAATGCCCGGGAGTTCCAGCGGGCACTCGATGCGAGACGCTCCGGAAGGTAGGTTATAAACTATTCTTAAACGATACTATGGACGTTATCCGGCAGAAATTTCCCCAGTTCGATGAGGCCGGACAGGCTTTGATCGGAAAGGCTTACAAGATAGCCGAGGCTGCCCTCGAAGGAATAAAGAGGGAGAACGGGCGGCCATTCCTGGACCATCCGATGAAGGCGGCTCTGATTGCCACCGACGAGATCGGTCTTCCGGCTGAATGCGCAGCCGCGGTGTTCCTTCACGAGGCGATGCGTATGGGGCACGCTTCGGCAGGCTCTGCTTCGACAGGCTCAGCAACCGGGGTGCTTACAGAGTTTCCGGAGGACGTCAGACTGATGGTGGAAGGGTTGAACAAGATTTCTACCATCAAGCCAAAGGACACCAGGCTCGAGGCTGAAAACTACAAGAAGTTGATAGTCCAGTACTCGGCCGATCCCCGTGTTACCGTGCTTAAACTGGCCGACAGGCTCGAGGTTATGAGGAGCCTTGAGATTTTCCCGAAAAGCTCCCGTGACAACAAAGTCCTCGAGACCCTGATGCTCTACATCCCGCTTGCCCATCAGTTGGGCCTTTACAACATCAAGCGGGAGATGGAAGACATCTATTTCCGCTACACCGAACCGGTTGAGTACAGGGCAATTACGAATAAACTCAAGGCTACCGAACGGGACCGTGAGAGGCTGATGATGGATTTCATCCAACCCCTTAAGCAGGAGCTCTCTGAGGAGGGAATCAAGTACAAACTCAAGGTCAGGACCAAGGCCGCATATTCAATCTGGATGAAGATGCAGAAACAGAAGGTTCCCTTCGAGGGAGTCTTCGATGTCTTTGCCATCCGTTTCATCATCGACTGCGAACCGGATCCCAAGGATGAGAAGGATCTTTGCTGGAAAGTATTCTCCTATGTTACAAAGGAATACGAGCAGGACACTACCCGCCTTCGTGACTGGATAACAAACCCCAAACCGAACGGATATGAGTCTCTCCATATCACTGTAAAGAACAAGAGGGGAGCCTACATCGAAGTACAGATTAGGACTAGGCGGATGGATGATGAGGCCGAGAATGGCCAGGCATCCCACTGGGCTTACAAGGGTGTCAAGCACGAGGAGCAGCTTGACAAATGGCTTACCTCCGTCCGGTATGCACTCGAGCATCCGAGCCAGGGAGGTCAGGAAGACCTGCCGCAACCTCCTTCCAGGGAGATATTCGTTTTTACTCCGACCGGAGAATTAAGGATCCTCAGTGCCGGGGCCACAGTCCTGGACTTTGCCTTCGACATCCACACCGGCCTCGGAGTGAGATGCACGGGAGGAAAGGTAAATGGAAAAGCGGTTTCCATCCGGGAAAAACTGAAGACCGGAGATGTGGTGGAAATCATGTCCGGGAAGAACCAGAAACCCTCCCCGGACTGGCTTAATTTCGTGGTGACTTCCAAGGCAAGGAGCCGCATAAAAAAGGAACTCGACGAAGAGGAATACAAGAAAGCCGCACAGGGTCGTGAACTCCTCGGTAGGCGTCTTAAGAACTGGAAACTGGAATTCCCTGACGACATGGTCTCGGAGTTCCTCAAGAAACGTAAGATTCCCACACAGAACTCGTTCTATGCGGCAATTTCCGACTATGTAATCGATGTCAACGAGGTAAAGACCTTCATCCAGGACCATGACAGGATGGCAGCCTTGGCAGTGGATGCTGCGAAGGAGGCCGAGGCGGCAAGGATAGAGGCCAGAACGGAAGAGTGGGAAAACCGCCAGGGTTCAGATGATATCCTTGTACTGAATGCAAAGGATCTCAAGAACCTGGACTACAAGATGGCCAAATGCTGCCATCCTGTGTTCGGAGACGATGTCTTTGGATTCGTCACAAGGACGGAAGGAATAAAGATCCACAGGATTTCCTGTCCCAACGCCTCCAGGCTGATCAGCGCCTATCCTTACAGGATCCAGAAGGTAAGATGGGCTGAGACTCCTTCAGGCGGCAGCTTCCAGAGTTCGATAAAGGTTGTGGCCGGAATAGAACCCTCAGTGATAGGGGACATCACTGCCGTCGTAAGCAGTTTCAAGGCCTCTCTCAGGACTTTCAATGTGACCGAAAACCATAGGGGAGGAACCTACGAAATCAACATGCGGATTTCAGTCCCTTCTAACATGGAACTGGACAAAATCATC
>CAMHFA010000165.1 GCA_946184255.1 uncultured Bacteroidales bacterium | reverse complement strand
ATGAGGTAGTCGTCTTCGGTAAGGTCAAGGTTTTTGGTGAAACACCCGAGTTTGATGCTAACAACTATCTTGTAACCATCAATGGTAAAGCCGCTCCTTCAGGAAGCGGTACTGCCGAGGATCCTTACAACATCACCAAACTCGTTGACCTGCTCCTCTCTGGTGAGACCATTGAGGGTGAGGTCTATGCAAAGGGTATCATCTCCCAGATTGACAATGTGAACCTTCAGTTCGGAAACGCCCAGTACTGGCTCTCCGACGATGGTGGCAAGAAGTATCAGCTCGAGGTTTACCGTGGCTTCTGGTTCGGTGGTGAGAAGTTTACATCCGAGGATCAGATTGCTCTTGGTGACGAGGTTGTTGTCTTTGGCAAAGTCAAGGTTTACAAAGACACTCCTGAGTTCGATGCCAACAACAAGATCATCTCGCTCAACGGCAAGACCGAGTAATATGTGTGGTATGTAAGTTTCACACTTACAATACTTTAGTAAAACAGATGGTTCTGATTCAGGGACCATCTGTTTTATTAATATACTGTCATTCAATTATTAACATACCACAAAAAATACTATCTTTACCGAAGAGTCATCCAGGTTTATCATGAAACACTATTATCTCATAGCAGCGGCATTGGTTATGTCGCTAATGACCATCGGTTGCAGCAAGGATTTGGAGCCGGTCGATTATGTCAACCCCTATGCCGGGAACATCAGCCATCTGCTGGTTCCGACTTTTCCAACGGTCCAGTTGCCCAATTCCATGCTGAGGGTTTATCCAGAGCGTTCGGACTACACTTCCGAGTACTTGAACGGCCTTCCTGTGATTGTTACGAACCATAGGGAGCGCTCGGCATTCAAGCTCTCGGTGGTTCGACAGGCCAGCCAACCGGATCATGAGCATATCTTGGGGCCTGTCATTCCAACGTCTTACGACAATGAGCACCTGACTCCGTATTCATTCGATGTTACACTTGCCGATGGGACTATCAAAGCGAAGTACGCCTTGTCGCATCAGAGTGCAATATATTCATTGGAAAGCGATATGCCTCTGAAGGTGCTCCTTTCCAGCAGGATGGGAGAGATTTCCTGGAATGGGGAGGCTTTGGAAGGCTGGCAGACCGTGGACGGTGAGACGAAGGTATATGTTTTCATGGAACCCGAGACCAAGCCGGTGGCTGTGGACACTGCAAGAAACCCGAGGAACTGCTGGGTGACTTTGAGCTTCGACGTTCCTTCGGTCAGACTTCGCTACGGTGTTTCCTTTATCGATGTCGCCCAGGCAAAGGCCAACCTGCGTCGTGAGATAAACGGCTTTGATGTCGATGCCCTGGCCGCTGAAGGTCGGAAGATTTGGAACGAAACCCTTGGAAGGATCCAGGTGAAGGGTGACGAGAAACGCAAAAGAGTCTTTTACACATCCTATTACAGGACTTTCGAGAGGCCGGTATGCCTGAGTGAGGATGGACGCTATTGGAGTGCGTACGACATTGCCGTCCACAATGATGAGGGCACTCCTTTCTACACAGACGATTGGATCTGGGATACCTACAGGGCGGCCCATCCGCTTCGAACTATCATGAATCAGACTGTAGAGGAGAACATCCTTGCTTCTTTCCTAAGGATGGCCGAACAGATGGGCACAGGTTGGATGCCGACCTTCCCTGAGATTACCGGAGATTCCAGAAGGATGAATAGTAACCACGCCATTCCTTCTTTTGCCGACGCAATCGCAAAGGGACTTAAGGTAGATATCCAGGCCGCCTATGAGGCAGGACGTAAAGGGTTGACAGAGAAGACCCTGGCTCCTTGGTGCGGTAATCCGGCAGGATGGCTTGATGAGTTTTATTGGGAGAATGGTTTTGTACCGGCACTTCGTGAAGGAGAGGAAGAAACGGATCCCAATGTTCATCGTTTCGAGAAACGTCAGCCTGTGGCCGTGAGCCTTGGAACAGCATATGACAGCTGGGCTCTGTCAAAACTGGCTGAAGCTGCCGGTAAGAAAGAGGATGCAGAGTATTACCGGAACTGGTCGTCCAACTACAAAAAGTTATTCAATCCGGAGACCTTGTTCTTCCATCCCCGGGACAAGGAGGGAAATTTCATTCCCGATCTTGACTACAATTTCCCTGGAGGTATGGGAGCCCGTGAGTACTATGATGAGAACAATGCCTGGGTGTATCGCTGGGATGTCCAGCACGATATCCCAGGATTGGTAGTGCTGATGGGTGGTCCTGAGCGGTTCTGCATGGAACTGGACAGGATGTTTGCCACGCCTCTCGGAAGGAGCAAGTATTCATTCTTCGCCAAGCTGCCCGACCACACCGGCAATGTGGGCCAGTTCTCGATGGCAAACGAGCCTTCGCTTCATGTGCCATATCTTTATAACTATGCCGGGGCTCCATGGAAGACCCAGAAGAGGGTACGCCAGATGCTTGACACCTGGTTCAGGGACGACCTGATGGGCGTTCCGGGAGACGAGGACGGTGGAGGAATGACCTCATTCGTTGTCTTCTCGTCTCTCGGCCTCTATCCGGTGACTCCTGGGGAACCGATGTACACCATAGGAAGTCCGGTCTTCTCAGAAGCCAGCATAAAGGTTTCTGGCGGTAATATATTCAAGATTGTCGCGAAGAACGTTTCAGACGATAACAAATATATCCAGAGCGCCACATTGAACGGGAAGCCACTGAATGGACCGTGGATTAGTCATGATGACGTTATGGCTGGAGGGACCCTGGTGTTGGAGATGGGACCTGTTCCGAACAAGGAGTGGGGAGCAGTTGCCCCTCAGGATTCGAAGGAATGGAATGCTGCCGGTTGGGAATGGAAGGATGCAGGGGACGGTGCTGAATGGACTTATGCGCAATTTCCGTTCAGGGGAAGCACCCAGAGCATCAGCATGGTGAGATATCCTTCTTTAAAGCGGGAGACTTCTCTTGTCCATGCCCCAGGTGAACTTGCCAGCACCACCGACACCCTGGCAATGCGTGAGAATGCACGTATCGCATTGAATGGCAGCTATTTCAATATGAGGAGACTTATTCCACATACCTTCTTCTCAATTGACGGCGAGGTGCTTGGGCAAACTCCTGCCACAGGTGAGGGACGTTCCAACGGTGTCCTTGCAATCAAGGACCGTGAAGGACATCAATTGGAGATCCTTCAATACGACAGTACTAAAGTCGAGACTTACAGGACTGAATATCATTCTGCCCTTGCTTCCGGCCCTATTCTGAGGCTTGACGGCAAGGTCCCTGACATAGACCGTCAATCTTCATTCAATTACATGAGGCACCCCAGGACCGTTATTGGCTGGGATGATAAGTGGGAAGTTTACATGATTGTCGTGGACGGAAGGTTCCCCGGGCAGGCTGACGGGATGAGTATCCCGGAACTTGCGGCAGTAACCAGGATCTTGGGTCTTAAGGATGCCATAAACCTGGATGGTGGTGGCTCATCGACTCTCTGGACCGATGCCACAGGGATAATAAACTTTCCCTATGACAACCGCCAGTTCGACCACAAGGGAGCCCGCAAGGTCCCGAATATCGTGATAGTTAAATAATTATTCGAGTGTCCACTCGGCGCCGTCCTTGGTGTCCTTCACTGTGATACCGAGGGCTTTGAGATGGTCGCGGATTGCGTCGCTCAGGGCCCAGTCCTTTGCGGCCTTTGCCTTTGAACGCTCTTCGAGTACCATGTCCATAAGGCCGGAGATTACTTCCTGGCCTTTTCCTGACTCTCCTGCTGCCTCATCCCTGAGTCCAAGAACCCCGAAGACGATATCGTCAAAAATCTGCGTCAAGGCTTTCTGGTCATTCTCCGTGAGCTTGACCGAACCAGCCTTGGCAGAATTGATAATCCTTACAGCCTCGAAGATGTGTGAAAGGGCGACCGGAGTGTTGAGGTCATC
>CAMHFA010000164.1 GCA_946184255.1 uncultured Bacteroidales bacterium | reverse complement strand
CATGGTTTCGTCGGGAATAAGGAACTTCAGGTCCCTGATCTTGATTCCGCCCTCAGGGAGCCTACTGACAACAGGATATTCGTAATCTCCAAGGCCTTGAGAGCCGGCTACTCTGTAGATCAGATCCATAACCTCACCAAGATTGACAAGTGGTTCCTTAAGAAACTGGAGAATATCGTACGTACCTATGAGGACATGCACGGCTACGACACAATCGAAGACATGCCTGAACAGCTTCTAAGGATTGCCAAACAGGAAGGATTCTCTGATTTCCAGATCCAGAGGGCGGTTTGGAAAGACAAGGGGAGTTCGACTGTAAACATGGACAAGGTCCGGAATTACCGCAAGTCTCTTGGAATAATCCCTGTCGTAAAGCAGATAGACACCCTTGCCGCTGAATTCCCGGCTCTTACCAACTATCTCTACCTGACCTATAACGGAACCAAGAGTGACATTGAATATGAGAACGACGGCAAGTCCGTGATTGTACTTGGCTCAGGTGCCTACAGGATCGGTTCTTCCGTAGAATTCGACTGGTGCTCGGTGACATGTCTCAAGACAATCCAGGAACAGGGTTATAGGGGAGTGCTGATCAATTACAACCCTGAAACCGTCTCGACGGATTACGACGAATGTGACAGGCTCTATTTTGACGAGCTTACCTTTGAAAGGGTGATGGACATATTCGAGCTTGAGTCTCCCCACGGAGTGGTGGTTTCGGTAGGAGGACAGATTCCCAACAACCTTGCCCTGAGGCTGCATGAGCACAAGGTCCCGATCCTTGGTACGGCCGCTACCGACATCGACAAGGCCGAAGACAGGCACAAGTTCTCGAGCATCGTGGATGCCCTGGGTGTGGACCAGCCGGAATGGAAGGAGCTGACGACGATGGATGACGTAGAGTCCTTCATCAGGTCGGTCGGATTCCCGGTACTTGTCCGCCCTTCATATGTGCTTTCAGGAGCCGCGATGAACGTCTGCCATGATGAACAGAAACTCCGTCATTTCCTGTCCCTTGCTTCCGAGGTCTCCCAGGAGCATCCTGTGGTCGTAAGCAAATTCTACCAGAGGGCGAAGGAAATTGAGTTCGATGCCGTAGCGGACGGCGGAGAGATAATAGCCTATGCTATTTCCGAGCACATTGAATATGCAGGAGTCCATTCCGGTGATGCCACGATCCAGTTCCCTCCCCAGAAACTGTATGTAGAGACTGTCCGCAGGATCAAGAAGATAGCCAGGGCAATTGCTGGAGCACTTAACATTTCTGGCCCATTCAACATCCAGTTCCTGGCCAAGGAGAATGCAATAAAAGTCATCGAGTGTAACCTGAGGGCGTCCCGCAGTTTCCCGTTCGTTTCCAAGGTCCTCAAGATCGATTTCATTGAACTGGCGACCAAGGTGATGCTTGGCCTCCATCCGGCCGCTCCCCAAAAGAGTGCATTCGACCTGGACTATGTCGGAGTCAAGTCCTCCCAGTTCAGCTTTGCAAGGCTGGAAGAGGCTGACCCGATGCTCGGCGTTGACATGAGTTCTACCGGCGAGGTAGGCTGTCTGGGTGACGATCTGAATGAGGCGATCCTCAAGTCACTCCTTTCTGTGGGACAGAGGATTCCGGAGAAAAGGATACTCCTGTCAACCGGAGACCCGCTTCAGAAAGCAGACATGCTTGGCACCTGCAAACTGCTGGTGGAAAAAGGTTATGAACTCTTCGCGACAGGAGGTACCTATAAATATCTTGTTGAAAACAGCCTGCCCGCCACCAAGGTGTTATGGCCAAGCGAGTGTGACAAGCCGAATTTCAGGGGAAGGTTCAAGCCGGCCGTGGAGATGATCCAGAACAAGGAGGTTGACATGGTTATCAACATCCCAAAGGATTTCAGTGAACTGGAACTATCCAATGGCTACAAAATAAGAAGAGCGGCCATCGACTTCAATGTTCCGCTCTTTACAAACGCTCGTCTTGCTACAGCTTTCATCCGCTCGTTCTGCAATACGAGCCTGGATGAAATCCAGATTAAATCCTGGGATCAGTACTAGTAGGAATCGTAGAATTTCGCTTCGCGTGGCGAAACCTTGTTCATGTTGTCGAGCAAGGACTCGTTAGTCTTGTACTCGTCCATCAGCTGGAGCATGAAGTTCATTGCCTCGGTCGGGTTCATGTCGGCAAGAAGCTTGCGCAGGATCCATATCCTGTTGGCAACGTCACGGCTGTATAGCAGGTCGTCACGCCTGGTGCTTGAAAGAACCACATTGACGGCCGGGAATATCCTCCTGTTAGCCAGTGTCCTGTCAAGTTGGAGTTCCATGTTGCCGGTTCCCTTGAACTCTTCAAAAATGACGTCATCCATCTTTGAACCGGTCTCAGTGAGCGCGGTTGCAAGGATCGTGAGGGATCCGCCGCCTTCGATGTTCCTGGCTGCTCCGAAGAACCTCTTAGGCTTCTGGAGCGCATTGGCATCAACACCACCGGTAAGAACCTTGCCAGAGGCCGGCTGGACCGTGTTGTAAGCACGTGCAAGCCTTGTAATGGAATCGAGGAGGATGACCACGTCGTGGCCGCACTCGACAAGCCTGCGGGCTTTTTCAAGGACCATATTGGCCACTTTAACATGCCTTTCAGCCGGTTCGTCAAAGGTGGAGGCGACGACCTCAGCCTTAACGCTGCGGCTCATGTCAGTGACCTCCTCCGGACGTTCGTCAATGAGGAGGACGATTTCATAAACCTCAGGATGATTGTCAGCTATCGCGTTGGCGATAGACTTCAGCAACATGGTCTTACCAGTCTTTGGCTGGGAGACGATCAATCCTCTCTGGCCCTTGCCGATAGGGGTGAACATGTCCACGATACGGCAGGAAACATCGTTCTGATGCCCATGTCCGAGAAGGTTGAACTTCTCGTCAGGGAAAAGGGGAGTGAGGAAGTCAAATGGAACCCTGTCACGGATATAGTCCGGGGTACGACCGTTGATGTACTTGATCTTGACAAGGGGGAAATACTTGTCACCTTCCTTCGGAGGACGGATTTCGCCAGTCACAGTGTCGCCGGATTTAAGGGCGTTGACCTTGATCTGGCCCTGGCTGACATAGATGTCGTCGGGGGAATTCAGGTAGTTATAGTCTGATGAGCGGAGGAATCCGTAGCCGTCAGGCATTATTTCCAGGACACCGGTAGCCTCTACCGTCCCTTCGAATTCAATGACAGGTGGTTTGGGTTTCTGGTTAT
The DNA here is from genome assembly GCA_946184255.1 of uncultured Bacteroidales bacterium. Classification (GTDB taxonomy): domain Bacteria; phylum Bacteroidota; class Bacteroidia; order Bacteroidales; family UBA932; genus Cryptobacteroides. Next base: position 698 of record CAMHFA010000164.1, on the reverse strand, counting down.
TCTGGTTATTCTGGTTATTCTGGTTGTTCTGGTTGTTCTGGTAATTCTGCTGGTTGCCGAATTTGTTCTTCTGTTTCTTGCCGCCGAAATTATTCCTATCGGACTGGGCTGCGGGATCGTCTTTCAGGTCATCGAAAAGCTGATGAATGAATTCCTTGCCATTGACCGGCTTTTCAACAGGCTTGGGCTCGGGATTATCGTTGACGGGTTCCTGTGGCTTAGTCTCTTCGACCGGCTGTGCGGCTTGCTCAGCAGCTGCCTGTTCCTGAACCTTTGCCTTTGGTTTACGACCTCTCTTGGATGCGGTCTTATTTGCGGCAGGAGCTTCGCTTATAGGTTCATCGACCGGAGTTTCAGCAGGAGCGGCAGGTGCTGCCTTTTCAGGCTCCTCGGCCGGCTTTACGGGTTTTGCCTTAGGTTTCGAACTGCGCTTGGGCTTGGGTGCTTCCATAGTTTCGTTTACTTCCTTTGAAGGTTCAGCCTTTGGCTGGGCCTCGGCCTTGCGGGGACGTCCACGCTTGGTCTTGGGCCTTTCGATAGGCTTCAAGGAAGCAGCGGTTGCCTGTGCATCCAGAATGGCAAACGACAGGTTTTCATCAGTCAATTTCTTTGCATTCTTGATTTGGTAGTCCTGAGCAACACTTTCAAGTTGCTCTCTGCTCATCTGAGTGAGTTCGAATAAACTGTATGGCATAAAA
>CAMHFA010000163.1 GCA_946184255.1 uncultured Bacteroidales bacterium | reverse complement strand
CGAAGGCCACGAACATGAACTGAACGCCGACTATCGAACGCTTCAGTGGGGATAAGGTTTGATTAGACATATTGTACCAGTTATTTGGATGCTCTTGTGTAAAGGAATATAGCCACCATTCCGTAAATAATGTTCGGTAGCCAAAGGGCGACCATCGGAGACATGGCTCCTGAATAGACGAACATCTGGCTGAACCGCAGGAACAGGATATAGGTAAAACTCAATGCAATGCCGATTCCGATGTTCAATCCGATCCCTCCCCTCCTCTTTCTTGAAGATAGGGACACACCTATGATGGTCAGGATGAAAGCCGAGAACGGCAAAGCATATCTAGTGTGTTTTTCTATCAAGGCATACATCACGTTCGAGTCTCCCCTAAGATTCTGCTGAGATATAAGATTGTTCAGCTGTCCGATAGGAAGGGTCTCAACCGTGTTCTTATTGCGGTAGAAGTCAGTTACCGTAAGGTTAAGGACAGTGTCAAGTTTATCACCGGTAGTAACCCTGTCTTCCAAACCCTCGGTGTACTCCCTGAGGAAGTACCTGTGGAGTCTCCAGCCTCCCATGGTACTGTCCCAAACAGCCGTTTCTGCAGAAAGCTTGCTGACGAGTTTGTTGTCCTGGATGTCTTCAAGGGTGAAACCGAAGGCAGTGTTGTTCCAGGAACTGAAGGACTCGACGTACACGAATTTACCAGTGTCTATCTGATAATGTACGTTGTTGGTACTGAATGGGTTCTTATGTTTTACGTAGGTAGTCTCGAATTGCAATCGATGGACATTCGCCCGTGGAATGACCCATAGGCTCAGGGAAAGGGAAAGCATGGCGATGATGGCCGCCGAAATCATGTAAGGGACCATCATCCTGCGATAGCTTACTCCGCAGGAAAGGATAGCGATGATCTCGCTGTTGGCCGCCATCCTGGATGTGAAGAAGATCACAGTAATGAACACGAACAGGGGGCTGAACATGTTCATGTAGTACGGAGCGAAATTGACGTAATAGTCAAAGATTATAGAGTGAAGCGGAGCCTTGTTTTCGACAAAGTGGTTGATCTTCTCACTGATGTCGAAGATGATGACTATTCCTATGATAAGGAGCAGGGCGATGAAGAAGGTCAGGATGAACTTCTTGATTATGTATTTGTCTATCTTCTTCAGTCCCGGTTCCATTGCTTTCCTATAGCCTTGTGCTTACTTTCTTTACTGTCACTTCCTTCCACGAAGAGAAATCCCCGGCCTCGATGTGGGCGCGCGCCTGACGTACAAGGTCCAGGTAGAAGGCCAGGTTGTGCTCGCTTGCCACCATAGCCGCAAACATTTCCTTGGCAATGAAAAGGTGGTGGAGGTAGGCCCTGGAATACTCCCTGTCAACAAATGATGTACCATCTGGATCCAACGGGCTGAAATCGTCACTCCACTTCGAATTACGCATGTTGATGATTCCGTTCCAGGTGAAAAGCATCCCGTTACGTCCGTTCCTGGTGGGCATCACACAGTCAAACATATCCACACCCCTGGCTATTCCTTCAAGGATATTGGCAGGAGTTCCAACACCCATGAGATACCTGGGTTTGTCTTCAGGAAGCATGGGGCAGACAAGTTCGAGCATCTCGTACATCTTCTCGGTAGGCTCCCCTACTGCCAGTCCACCTATGGAGAAACCTCCAACTGCAGGACTGTCACCGACAAGGTTGAGAGCATGGTCAACAGCCCTCTTCCTCAGTTCCGGATAGACGCAACCCTGAATAATGGGGAACATTACCTGGTCATACCCGTAGAGGGGTTCTGTACTGACAAAACGGTTGAAAAAACGTTCGAGCCAGCCCTGGGTAAGTTTCAGGGACTTTGCTGCATACCTCTCGTCAGCATCTCCCGGACAACACTCGTCAAGGGCCATCATGATGTCCGAACCTATGATCCTCTGGGTATCGACATTGTTCTCAGGGGTAAACATGTGGCGTGAACCGTCTATGTGGGACTGGAAGCGACAGCCCTCCTCGGTGATCTTCCTTATCTGTGTAAGGGAGAACACCTGGAATCCCCCGCTGTCAGTGAGGATCGGCCTGTCCCAGGATTCGAACTTGTGGAGACCTCCCGCCTTCCGGAGAGTCTCAAGGCCGGGGCGGAGATAGAGATGGTAGGTGTTTCCGAGGATGATCTCAGCACCGATGTCCTCCTTGAGATCCCTGTGATAGACACCCTTGACAGAACCGACAGTGCCGACGGGCATGAAGATAGGAGTCCTGACCTCACCGTGTCCCGTGGTGAAAACTCCTGTCCTGGCCCTGCTTCCCGGATCGGCTGCTGTCCTGGTGAATCTCATTCCATCAAATTTGACTCTCAAATATAGTGATTTTTACACTAAAAACCCTTATTTTTGTTTGATTAGAATACCTTCGTCAAACAATAAAAAACGATATTCATGAACAATCGATCCATTACCCTCCGACTCATTGTTTTGTCATTCTTGGAATTTGCAGTGTGGGGGGCTTATCTGACATCTCTCGGGAGGTACCTGGGAAATATCGGCTTCGGCAACCATATCAAATGGTTCTTCGCCATGCAAGGCATTGTCTCCATATTCATGCCCACCCTCATGGGCATCCTGGCAGACAGGAAAGTACAGGCTCAGAAAGTACTGTCGTTATGTCACCTTCTGGCCGGACTGTTCATGATTTCCGCAGGACTCTATTGCAAGAGCAGCGGGGGCGGAATCGCCTTCGGCCCGTTGTTCACCCTCTATAGCCTCAGCGTTGCCTTCTTCATGCCCACCATAGCTCTGGTCAACTCAGTTTCCTACCATGCCTTGGAAACTGCCGGGAAGGATCCTGTAAAGGATTTCCCTCCCATCAGGGTCTTTGGTACTGTAGGCTTTATCATCAGCATGCTTTGCGTCAACTGGATAAAGATCGGAGGAGTCGCTATGCAGGATTCCTATACACAGCTGACTGCATCCGGAATCCTTTCAATCGTGATGTGCCTCTATGCCCTGACTATGCCGTCTGTACCCATCAAAGAGGGCAACGACAGCAAGTCTTTGGCGGAATCCCTCGGACTCAAGGCTTTCACCCTGTTCAAGGACAGGCAGTTTGCTATTTTCTTCATTTTCTCCATGCTCTTGGGATCTGCCCTTCAGGTCACCAACGGCTACGCAAACACCTTCCTCGGCTCTTTTGCAGCCGATCCATCCCTTGCCGGCACTTTCGCAGTTAAAAACTCAAATGCACTCCTTTCCATATCCCAGGCTTCAGAAACTCTCTGCATCCTTCTGATCCCCTTCTTCATGAAGAAATTCGGAATAAAGAACGTTATGTTGATCGCGATGTTCGCATGGGTGTTCAGGTTCGGTTTCTTCGGCCTCGGCTCACCTGACATGCCAGGAGTCATACTGTTCATACTTTCCTGCATTGTCTATGGTGTGGCATTCGACTTTTTCAACATCTCCGGTTCCCTCTACGTCAATGAAAACACCGATACCGACATAAGATCCAGCGCCCAGGGGTTGTTCATGTTGATGACCAATGGACTGGGGGCATCCATAGGAACACTTGTGGCAGGCTGGGTAGTCGAGAAATGCGGCTGTTTCACCAATCCTGCCGGCTGGTCTAAAGCGTGGTACATTTTCGCAGCCTATGCCTTTGTGGTCGGAATCCTCTTCATGATCCTGTTCAAGGATCCCAGGAAGGTCAAGGCCGCACAGGCTTCCGGCAGCGCTCAAGCTTGAAAACCGTACTCTCTGACATATAGTACTTGATGTCGAAGCATCGGTACTCATTGTGATTCCTGACCTTGTGGTAGGAGGTGATGCAATCGAAATTGTATCCCATCTGCGCAAGGTCAGGAATATCGATTGATGTCACTCCCGACTCCAGAAGCTCGGCCAGGATGGAATAGTTCCGGTCTATCGCCCCAATGATCCT
>CAMHFA010000162.1 GCA_946184255.1 uncultured Bacteroidales bacterium | reverse complement strand
TGAAGCGCTACAGGAACGATCCGCGCATCCTGGCGTGGTGTCTTTATAATGAACCTGAGCATTCCGATGGATTCGATACCATACACTTCATCGAGGCAGTTTACCGCTGGGCCAGGGAGGTGAATCCCTCTCAGCCGATTACCTCGCCGATGTGCGCTCTTCCGGATGCGCGGTCATACAACAAGCCCATTTCCGACTTCATCTGTGCGAACAGCGACATTATTACTTTCCATTGCTATGATGATATCAACAGGACCCGCCAGTTTGTAGACTACGCCCTGCAGTTCGGCAGGCCGGTGCTTTGCTCGGAGTGGATGGCCAGAACACGCGGCTCAGATTATCCTTCGATCCTGCCTCTGTTCAAGGAAAAGAAGATCGGGTCCTTCAGCTACGGTCTTGTCAACGGAAAGCAGCAGTGCCAGTATCCCTGGAACACAGTGGTTGATGGTAAGCCTGTTCCCTTCACGGAGGAACCGGAATTATGGTTCCATGACCTCTTCCGTCCGGACCACACCCCTTACGACGAAGAGGAAATCCGCTTCATCAAGGATTTTCTGGGTGCGACAGATTGTGTGAAACATAACTAATTGAATATCAATTAAAAACACAAACAAGTGGTGCCGAATTTCAGTACCACTTGTTTGCTTAAGTTGTTTACTATCAACCGGTTATTCAACACGTTGATAGATATCTGGACTTTGGAAAAAGAATAATTACTCTGCGTTATTTTGAGTCATTATGTCCGTAAACCTCTTGCAGATTAAAAAAACATCCGTATATTTGCGGTGTATTACTGAACTAGTACACAGTAAAAAGAATTATGATATGAAGACACGGATTATTACCATTCCTGTTCTTGCGGCCATGTTCATCATGGTCTCATGCGGACCGAAAGCGTCTAAATTCACAGTGGCAGACGAGCAGCCGGACGGTGGAAACTACACCGAAAAGACAGTTCCTGTCGTTACCAAGGTTGCCCCTGACGGGCAGGTCACACTCAGGTTTTACGATGCACTCCCTGATGTCGCCTACATTTCTGCAGCCGACTTCCAATCAATCGTTCTTCCCGGTTCCGCGATGACAGTCACCCACACCGGTGTCGGTGAATATACTCTCGCCAACGGCGATGCTAAGGCCGTCGTCAACGTCAACAACGACGTTTTCGTTTCGGATCGTTTCGAGGCTTTCACCAACCAGATGGGACTCCTTCAGCCCGGGATGGCCAATGTCTATTATGACGGAATGCCTTTCGTGAGGTTCAAGGATGTAACCTACACTCCTTCCGAAGCCACAGTCACACTGGACTTTGCCAAATACGGTATTGACATCCATGCGGATGGAAAGGGAACCGTCTATTTCCCCTTCGCCACCCTGGCGGACATGTACACTGACCTCTTCTACCATCATGCCGGTTTCAACGGCGAGAAAGTGGTCGCCAACACTTCTGTCAACGAGGTAAGCCTTGCTGAGATCGATCACGGTTATTATGAGCCACTTCTTGCGAAGAAGACCCGCTCCGAGTCCCTTGCCAACTTCAATTACAAGGAACTCTGCTTCGCCATGGACAATTTCTACGGCTACCCCGGAAGAGTCCAGTACAATGATGCCCTCAAGACAAAGGGCCTTGACAGGACCCTTGAAGAGGATATTGCCTGTGGCCCTGCAATCAAGAAACTCATTCTTTCAACCAATCTGGCCGATTACCTTTTCGGAATGACAGGACTTACCGCAGTCTATTTCGACGGCCACACGGTGACAGAACTCACGTCAAACGCAATCGGCAACAATGCCGATCAGTACAAAGATCTGTTCGCAGAGTATCAGAAGGCCGCCGCTTCGAACCAGGAGATCTCCATGATGCTGATGGGGGCGATAGCTCCGATGATGGGAATGGCCCAGGTAGGGGCTTCTGTCTCCCAGCTCCGCCCCAAGTCTTATGGTGAAGGAGTAACATATTACAAGAAGGGCAACACCGCCGTCTGTGTGTTCGATTCGTTCAACAGCCGTAACCAGGAGGCCTGGGATGCCTATTATAGTGGGACCGGTCCCATGCCTACCGTGGAGAACACCAAGAATGACGACATGGTCATATTCCTTGACGCCCTCAAGAAGGCCGATGCCGATCCCGAAGTGAAGAACTTCATTATCGACATCACGGCGAATGGCGGTGGATCAGCTGACATAGTGATGGCCATGACTTCCCTGATCATGGACAAGAGCTACATCAGCCAGGATAACACCCTTACAGGGCAGAGATCCTTAGTAAATTACGAGGTTGACCGCAATTTCGACAGGGTGTTCGATGAGAAAGACAAGGACGTCCACTACGACCTCAACTTCGCAGTCCTGACTTCAGGAATGTCCTTCTCCTGCGGCAACCTGTTCCCGTCCATGCTCAAGGATGCTGGCATCCCCGTTATGGGAGAGACCTCCGGAGGTGGAAGCTGCGCAATCCAGGCCATGTGTACCGCCGACGGATTCTGCTTCCAGATCTCATCCTTCCGTGCAAGGCTGAACACCCTTGACGGACAGAACATAGACGGTGGAGTCATTCCCACCATCCCTATTTCCACGAATAATAAAGCTGAGGGTTCCGAGGAGGCTGCTCCTTCCAAGGACTACAGCAAGTACTTCGACATCGACTATCTCTCTTCCCTGTTGGAAAAGAAGTAGTCCGAACCGATTTCTATTTGAACATCGACTTCATCGGCCGCCCGCGCCATTCCTTCGGAATCTTCAGCCCGAGGGCATAGGCCAGGGTGGCCGTGACGTCATACTGCATCATAGGCTCGTCGAGGACATATCCCTTGCGGATGTTCTTTCCATAAAGGACGAAAGGAGTCTCGAGATGTTCCATGAGGAATTGACCGTGACCCTTGTTCAGGCCGCCATGGTCTGAAGAGAACAGGAATATGGTGTCATCGAATAATCCTGCATCCTTGGTTGCCTGAATGATGATTCCGACCATGCGGTCGGTGTCGGCAAGGCAGTCATAGTAGGCTTCGGATTCCCAACCGGAGGAGTGGCCCACCTCGTCCACATCCCCGATGTAGAATGTGAAGAAGTCAGGCTTCTTTTCCAGGATATACTTGACCGCCCTCTCCCTGGTGTAATTCTCGAGCAGGTAGTTCTCGGGATTGTGATAGCCGGGGTCATAGAGGTGGTAGTTGATCACTGCAGTGTCAATCAGGGGACCTATTCCATCCCAGTTGTAAACACAGCCGGACTCTGCTTCGGGGCGTTGTTCCCTCAGGATTGTGAATATGGTAGGGGGCATTCCGCGGCCGTTGTCAAGGACTGCAGGGATTTCAGGCTTCGAGGAATTCCAATTATTGTAGCCATGCTGTTCGGTGGGAAGACCGTTGAAAATGGAGGCCCAGTTGATGGCAGAAGAAGAAGGCATCACAGAACGTTTCTCAATTGTGTAGCTTCCTTGTTCCATCATCATTTTGACGTTGGGCATCCTCTCCAGAAGGGAGGGATTCTTGAACAAAGTAGTGGACACGCCATCCACTCCGATGAAAATGACATGTTTGGCCTTTCTCTGCACTTTTTCGGAGTTGCAGCAACCTACAGTGGCAATCGCAAGGATGATCAGGAGTATCTTTTTCATATCAGGATAGTAATTAGTGGCTTCTTTATGTCGTTCTACATCAAAGATAGTTATTACTTGACACAAAAAGTAGTATCTTTGTCAGAAACATCGAGTGATGAGGATTCCTTCCAAAGTTGCAATACTGTCGCTAACCATGATCATTGGCTTTGTTTTCCCCTGCAATGCGCAGGAGAAAACCACCTTGTTCGAAAAGGTTCTCGACTTGATTTCTGCCCCATCCAGAGAACTTGATCCCACCGCTGTCTATCAGCGGGCTCCGTCATGGACGGTCTCCATCTCCAGCGAACTCCGTCATGCCGGCATCAACCAGAA
>CAMHFA010000161.1 GCA_946184255.1 uncultured Bacteroidales bacterium | reverse complement strand
TTCTTGATGAATGGCAGCATGCTGTCTCCCTTGGGTGTGAACAGGACTTCCCTGCCCTCGTCGAGCAACATCCGTACCGCCATGAAGTAATTGTCGTCACCGATAGTCCTCTTGTCAGAGACCTCCCGGGAAGCAGGACGCTTTCCCAGGAAAGGCTGGACGGCATGGCGCATCATCCTCAGTATCCATTCTGCGAACTTACGCATTCCCGAGGACTTCTTTGGAACAAACAATCGCAGCCTCATCATCGGGGAGGCAGTCAAGGACATAGCAAGGGACAAGCTGTACCACCGTTGACAGGGTGGAATAGAGTCCGTTTCCTATCCGCTTGATAGCCCTTAGGCCCGATGACGAGGAATATACGGAAGCAAAGGCTTCGGGAACGGACATCCTGTGGATAGCGTCGTACGGCGCGCGGTTAATGCGCACAAAGGCTCCGACAGGATAATCTTCATTGCGGTAGCATGGAGTCTTTCCGCTCCACGGGCTGCCATAGACCCTGGCCTGGCCATCCACGACCCTGACAATGGGATTGTCATCGTTCAGAAGATGCGTTCCAGGAATATTCTTAAGCCAAAGGCGGCTGTGCGTGCTCTTTCCGGTGCCGCTCTTCCCGAGAAAAAGGAAACCCTTCCCGTCCTTGACGGTGACAGAGGCGTGCATCTCCAATGTGTCCAGATCTGCAGTGCGGAAAGCATACAACAACATCAGGGCGTTGTTGACACAGAATCGCTTGTCTTTCTCCACCATGAGTGAACCGTGGGTGAAATCAGGGTCCACCCTCATCCAACCGCACACCGGAACATCACCGAAAGGAGCCATCTCGAAGAGGTAGCCGTCCTCGATGTTGTAGATGTCGATCCTCTGCTCGTAAACATCGGGATTGGAAACGTAAAGCTCCTTCTTGTCCCCGGTCTCGACCTTTTCTACAAGTTCGAGGGTGAACACGGGATCGGGAATGACATCGCATTCGAACGGTGAATAGTTGTCAAGGACGTTCCATAGTTTCTCTCCTTCATCCATCTTCAGGGAGAAAACATGTCCCGCCACCTTGTATGACTTTTCCTTGATCTGCATATCGACTTTTATATTCTGCAAATATATAAAAAAGTTGTACCTTTACCTTGACTAATCACCACCGATGAAGAAATACGCCGCCATATTCCTTTCCCTTTTCTTCACCTTGCTTCCGGCAATGGCAAGGGAGGACATCAGGACTGTGCGCGACCATCTCGACAAGGCCCTGGAGAACCTGTCGAAGGATCCGGCCCAGGCAATCTACCACGCCGGACAGGCCCTGGCGACCGCCACCTCCGAAAAAGAGCCCGCACTTATAGCTGAAGCCCAGTACCTGATCGCCAACGCCTACATCAACATGGGCGACTACGTCAAGAGTTATGAATATCTTGTCGAGGCTGAAAGGAACTGCCCGGATGAGAGCCGGCAGCTTAAGGGAGACATCTACCTCAGCATAAGCTATTCCTACCAGAAAATCAAGGACTTCGACAATGCATTCAAGTACCTTGACAAGGCCCAGGGGATCTTCGAGGAGCTCAAGGACACCGCCTCTATCGCCAGGTGCGCCAACAACAAGGGACTTATCTACATCGCAATACCCGACAACTCAAAGGCCGGGGAATATTTCGAAGAGTCCCTCAGGCTCAACAGGGCGATCGGCTACAAGGCCGGAATCGCACAGAACCTGAACAACATGTCCTTCATCGACGCCGATCCACAGACCACTGTCGACCAGCTCAAAGAGGCAATATCTATCAACGAATCGATGGGTCGGACATGGGTTCTCGGCGAGAACTACAACAACCTTGGTTACCAGTACAGGAGACTTGGAGACTACCAGGAAGCTCTCGATGCCCTCTCCAAAGCCAAGACCTACGCTGACATGACCAACGCGCAGGAGCTGACCATGGACAATGTCCGCTACCGCTCCGAGGTCTATGCCGACATGGGAGACTACACCAGGGCCTACTCTGACCTTAAATCCCTCCTGGACCAGATTGAAAGCCAGGACATGACCGGAGGACTCAAGAACATCGAGGTGGATCTCATGGAGAAGAACATCCAGGCCGTTCAGAAGGAAAAGGAACAGAATGAAAGGGAGTATCGCCTCAGAAGACAGATATCCCTTGCATTGATTGCCCTGCTGGCCGCTGTCTGTGTGGTAGTTGCAGTTTCCTACAAGGTGTTCCGGAAGGCGCATCAGAAGCAGAAGGAACTGATGCAGAAGGAGCTGGACCTGAAGAAGAAGGAATTGGACAACTTCGCGATCTATGTAAGGAGCAGGAATGAGATCCTTGCAGGAATCCAAGACAGGATCAAGGAAGCCTACGGGATGGATGGGGCCGATGCCACCCGACATCTCAAGAAACTCAATTCAAACATATCCCAGTTCAACAGGACGAACGAAGAGGCGGACAAGATGATCGATGACATCAATTCCGGTTTCATCTCCAAACTCTCTGAACTCTACCCGGATCTTTCCAAGTCCGAGAAACGCCTCGCCTCCCTACTCAGGATCGGTATGTCCTCCAAGGAGATATCCCTCATGATGTCGATGGAACCGAAATCAGTAGACATGGCCAGATATCGTCTGCGGAAGAAGCTCAACCTCAATGCGAGCGACAACTTGACCGAATTCCTGGGAAAAATCTGACCGTAGAGATAAATTATTCCCTAATCATTTGATTATCAACATCTCTCCATTGTGAAATGTAGAGATTGAAAGTGCTTGTTACCCCATCTTTGTAGAGATGGGAAGGATATCCTTTTCTTGGATAGTTTTGCCGTCGAAAGCCCGGCAGTCGGGCCCCACTTAATTATAACGTATTTACATGAAAAGGATTCTGTTTACCATCATCCTGGCATTGGCGGCCACCCTGGCAGGGGCTCAGGAACTCACCAATGTCAAGGGACAAATCAAGGACGAGACAGGTGCAGGAGCAGTCGGTGCCTATGTACTCGTCAAGGGAACCGGCCAGGGCACAAGCACTGACCTGGACGGTAACTACTCCATCAATGTGACCGGCAACGACATTCTGGTCATCTCCCTGATAGGCTACAAGACCGTAGAGGTGAAGCCCGAAGGACCGGTCCTCAACCTTACCCTCGAGCCGGATACTGAGATGCTGGACGAAGTGATCGCCATCGGTTACGGAACCCAGAAGAGACAGGACGTCTCCGGCGCAGTCGCCTCGGTGAGTTCCAAGAAACTGGAGAAGATTGCAACCGAGGATGCATCCACCGCCCTGCAGGGAATGGCCCCGGGACTTTCAGTGAACTTCTCCTCAGGAGCACCAGGCTCTGAACCTGCCATGATGGTCCGTGGAGTGACCTCCTGGGGTTCCGACAACACTCCCCTGGTTGTGATTGACGGCGTACCTGGATCCATGTCCTATCTGAATCCGGAGGACATCAAGTCGATTTCTGTCCTGAAGGATGCTGCCACACAGGCTATCTACGGTGCAAGGGCCGCGGCGGGAGTAATCCTGGTCGAAACGAAGAGAGGAGAGATAGCATCTGAACCAAGGATCTCCATGTCAGCATATTACGGAATCGACGACCTTCCCAAAAGGATGGAGATGTGCAACTCTGCCGAATTCGTAAAGGTAAGGCAGTGGGCCCTTGAGAATGCCGGGGAACCTCAGGAAAGGTGGCCGGCCTACATAGCAGCCTACAATGCCGATCCTTCAAGGTTTGCGGACACTGACTGGCAGAAAGAGTACTACCAGGTCGGCCTGTCCCAGAAATACGACGTAGGCTACGTTGCCGGCAACAGCAACATGAACGTGGCTTTCTCTGGATATTATTCAGATATCAAAGGAATCGCAGTCGCCACCGGTTCCGACAAGTATGGTTTCAGGCTCAATTCCGATGTAAGGAGAGGCCGCTGGGCTATCGGTGAATCTATCAACTTCG
>CAMHFA010000160.1 GCA_946184255.1 uncultured Bacteroidales bacterium | reverse complement strand
ACGGGTTGGCACCGGATCGACTATCGGACGCAGACACTTCTGCTGGCTGTACATAATGAGTCCCTTATGTGTCTCAGGGATGATGGTGAGGCCACCATTGTCATTGACAACCTGTATCAGGATGCCGACACGCCCTCCCTCGAAGAACCGGTCATTAAGTCACTTCCTTTTGATTCTCTACCTCTGAATAGTCCAGATGCCGCAACCAGCGCAATGTCTGCCAGCAGTACATGCGGATTCTGCATACGGAACAGCAGCATTGCATTCTACGCAAATCCGGCCGCAGAAGTTGTCCTGATAATAACCATGATCGCCGCAGGAATCCATTTCGAAATCCTGTTCCTTGCATTTCTCAAGGGAAAACCAAAATACATCTGGAAATCCGAGACCATCAAGGTATTCCTGTCCCTTGTTTGTCTCGCCATCATAATCGTCACGGCCGACTTGATGTTCAACGGGCATTATTCCTCGTTCGGAACAGCCCTGCGGGATGCCTCCTTCCAAGTCGCTTCTATATCGACGACTACAGGATTTGCGACCCAGGACACCACCCTGTAGCCTCCCCTAAGCATGGCAATCCTGATTATCTGCTCCCTTATCTGCGGCTGTTCCGGCTCAACATCCGGTGGGATCAAGATAGACCGTGCCATCCTCGCGGCAGTCAACATTGCCTTCGGACTGGATTTCATAACAGGGGTCACTACGTCAGTAGCCTGTATAGGCAATGTCGGTCCCGGTTTCGGTGATGTTGGATCCATGTCCAACTATGCAAACTTCCCGACTATCCTGAAAAGCACCGGAATGGCAGAGATGCTGATCGGCCGTTTGGAGATATTCCCTATCCTCTACCTGATCCGCTCAATCCGCGTCAGATGAAATCATCCTGTCTGTGTAGAGGACTCCCTCCAGATGGTCTGTCTCATGCTGGAAGATCACTGCGGTAAAGCCTTCAACTGTCTCTTTTACCGTCTTGAGAGTCAAGGGATCCTTATAGGAAATCACCACTTTGGAGTAACGGGGGACGGCCCCCCTTTTCCCGGGTACAGAGAGGCAGCCTTCCTGACCGGTGACAATATCCCCTGACAAGGATTCTATCCTTACATTGGGATAGACCTCGAAGGGCTCCCCTTCCTTGTCGAATCTCTGGACTGCGATTATCCTTCGTGCAATTCCAACCTGCGGGCCGGCGATTCCAACTCCGTCCTCGGAAGGGTCGGTGACTGTAGAAACCATCTTCCCGGCAAGGTCACGGTAATGCTTTCCTTTCAAGTCCCTGTCAGAAAAATCGAAACTCTTCCCTCTCAGGAATATGGAGTCGGATGGATCATCAACCGTGAGCACCCGCATCACAGGGCCGGAGCCGCTGATAAGAGCCTTTTCATCCCTTGTCAGGGCATCTCCTCCGGGATGGGAGCAGCCAATGGAAACCGCCAGGAGAGCGATCAATGCAAAGGAATACCTCATCTGTCACCTCCCTGGAACAAAGCCCTGACCAGGGCTGGAACATCTGTCACCTTAACTACCTCGATTCCCTTGGCTTTGGAGTCGAGGGAAGTGAATGAAGAAACGAATATCTTCTTGAATCCCAGCCTTGAAGCCTCCGCAACCCTGCGGTCGGCCTGGGCCACGGGACGTATTTCGCCGCTGAGTCCGATTTCTCCGGCAAAACAGTTGTCCGGAGGGATAGGCAGATCGAAATTGGATGAGAGGACTGCACAGACCACGGCCATGTCGCAGGCAGGATCATTTATCCTCAAACCTCCCGCCATGTTCAGGAACACGTCTTTCTGGGCAAGCTTGAATCCTGCCCGGCGTTCAAGGACAGCCAGGAGCATATTCAGACGTCGGGTGTCAAAGCCGGTGGCTGACCGCTGGGCAGTACCATAGACGGCCGAACTCACAAGGGCTTGAACTTCAAACAGGAAAGGCCTTGCGCCATCCAGCATGACTGCTACGGCAGTGCCGCTGAGGCCTTCTTCATGCATAGGGATAAGCAGCTCGGATGGATTGGCAACCTGGCGCAATCCGTTTCCGGTCATCTCGAAAACCGCCAGTTCGGAAGTGGAACCGAAACGGTTCTTGATGCTCCGGAGGATCCTGTATGTCCCTCGGTTCTCACCCTCGAACTGGAGCACTACATCCACTATGTGTTCCAGGATCTTAGGTCCGGCAATCGAGCCTTCCTTGGTAATATGGCCTATCAGGATCACGGGTATTCCGGTCTCCTTGGCAAAGCGTAGGAGGATCGCAGCTACCTCCTTTATCTGCGAGACGGAGCCGGGAGTGGAATCCACACTTTCAGTGTACATCGTCTGGACCGAGTCCACTATCATCAGGTCCGGCATGATTTCCTCAGCCTGGGCTATGACATTCTCTATCAATGTCTCACTGTAGATCCGGCAATTGGAGAAATCTCCTCCCAGCCTGTCTGCCCGCATCTTTACCTGACGTTCGCTTTCCTCTCCGGTAACATAAAGGGTCTTCAATGACGGACAGCCAAGAGGGATCTGCAGGGAGAGAGTGGATTTGCCGATTCCGGGTTCACCGCCTATCAGTACCAGTGACCCTTGGACAATGCCTCCTCCAAGGATCCTGTCAACCTCCTCATTGTTCAGGGAGACCCTGGCTTCGGAAGAGGAATCGATCTCGGCAAGTTTGCGGGGCCGCCGGCCTTCACCCGGCACGGAACCCTTTCTGGAACCGGTGCCGCGGGACCCCTGGGCAGGAGGGGTTATCTTCTGCTCGGTAATGGTGTTCCACTCCCCACAGGCAGGGCAGCGACCCATCCATTTAGAATACTCGTTGCCACAATTGTTGCAGAACCAAACCGTCTTTTCCTTCATGTATCTTCTAATTAACTTTCACTCCAAGGGAATTCACATTTTTCAAAATTGCTGAAACGTCCGTTCTCAATCTTGAAACGGAGGGCAAGGCGGGGAACGTCGCGGGAGCCTTGATAACCACAGGCTCCAGGGTTCATGAAGAAGAACCCCATCCGGTCGTCCCTGTACACCTGGGGAATATGGGTGTGGCCGCATACGAACACATCGGGACGGTACAATTCAATCAGTCCCTTTGCAAACTCATCATACAGCGGCCGTTTGGTGTCATAGGCCCAATAACTGCCACGTCTCAATCCGATGTGGGTCATTAGCACCCTCAACCCTTCGCATTCGAAATGTGTGTAACGGGGATACAGTTGCCTGACATCCTGACCGTCGCAATTGCCATATACCCCCACCAGGGGTTTGAAAGCCTCGATGGTGGCAGCGCAGGCAAGGGTCCCGAAATCTCCGGCGTGCCAGATCTGGTCCACCGGCTCCAGGAACTCCCTGACGTCAGGAGCGAACACCCCGTGAGTGTCTGAAATGAGGCCTATAAACATAAGACAAATATAGCCTTTTTGAACCAAATTGGTATCTTTGTGTCATGGAGATTTTCTATGCTAGAGAGACAGGTGGAGGCATGGCCTTCCTGGACCCGGAGGAGAGCGTTCATTGCATCCGTGTGCTGAGGCATCGTGCCGGAGATGAAATCACGGTAGTCGATGGTGAGGGCACCATGATGAGATGCCGTCTTTCGGACGATTCACCAAAGGGAGCCTCTGCAGAAATCCTGGAAAGGAACGAAGGATGGGGTGGTCATCCCTATTCCCTAACCATGGCAGTGTGCCCGACAAAGAATAACGACCGCTTCGAATGGTTCGTTGAGAAGGCGACCGAAGTCGGGGTTGATGCGGTCGTCCCCGTAATCGGGGACCGGTCGGAGCGGAGGGTGTTCAAGACCGAGCGCTCCCGCAAGATAGCCTTGGCCGCTATGAAGCAAAGCCTCAAGGCTCAACTCCCAGGGATCCGCGAGCCCGTATCCGTCAAGGATTTCATAACCGGGTCGCAGTCGGCACTGAAATTGATATGTTACTGCTTCGAGGGAGAGACGCAGAGGA
>CAMHFA010000159.1 GCA_946184255.1 uncultured Bacteroidales bacterium | reverse complement strand
GGAAAGATGATCATTGAGAAGATTGTCCTGGCTGCTACTGCACGTGAGGCTGCCCGGAAGGCCCGTGCTATGGTTCAGAGGAAGTCGGCTCTTACAGGTGCCGGCATGCCCGGCAAACTGGCCGACTGTTCTGAAAGGAATCCTGAGGAATGTGAACTCTTCCTTGTCGAGGGTGATTCCGCAGGAGGTACCGCAAAGCAGGGCCGTGACAGGAGGATCCAGGCGATCCTTCCTCTCAGGGGAAAGATCCTGAACGTCGAGAAGGCTGCGGGAGACCGTGCTTTCGACAGCGAGGAGATCCGGAACATCTACACCGCCCTTGGAGTGACGGTTGCACAGGAGGACGAAAATGGAGAGAAAAGGATGGACCTCAGCAAGCTCCGCTACCATAAGGTCATCATCATGACAGATGCTGATGTTGATGGAAGCCACATCGCCTGCCTCATCCTCACCTTCTTCTTCCGCTACATGTTCGACCTCATCAAGAACGGCTACGTCTATCTCGCCACGCCTCCTCTCTACCTGGTAAAGAAAGGCAAGGAGGAAGTCTATTGCTGGACGGACGAGCAGCGTTTCGAGGCCACCACGAGGCTTGGAAAGGGATCGGAGAAGGGAATAACCGTCCAGAGGTACAAAGGTCTCGGAGAGATGAGCGACCAGCAGCTCTGGGACACCACCATGGATCCTTCCAAGAGAAGGCTCCGCAAGATCACCATCGACAACGCCGCCGAGGCAGAGAGGACTTTCTCCATGCTCATGGGAGATGATGTCCCGCCTCGCAGGCAGTTTATCGAGGAGAATGCACATTACGCAAACATTGACGCTTAAAAACTACCAATATGCTTGACATTTTCGACAGGATAGAAAGAGATTCCGGTGGCCCTATCGGGCAGTATTTCGAGCAGGGATTCGGTTATTACATGTATCCCAGGCTCGAGGGTGAACTCGGCCCTCACATGACTTTCAACGGGATACCGGTCCTGAACTGGTCCCTCAACAACTACCTCGGCCTCGCGAATCATCCTGAGGTCAGGAAGGCTGACGCCCAGGCAGCAGCCGACTGGGGCCTCGCTTATCCGATGGGTGCCAGGATGATGTCCGGACACACCCGCTACCACGAGAAGCTCGAGAAGATATTCGCTGACTTCGAGAAGAAGGAGGACGCCTTCCTCTATAACTTCGGCTACCAGGGAATAGTTTCAACTATCGACGCCCTCACTGCCCGTCACGACGTTATTGTCTATGACGCTGAGTGCCATGCCTGCCTTCTGGATGGAATACGTCTCCACATTGGAAGCAAGTACAAGTACCGCCACAACAACATGGTTGACTGCGACAAGGTCCTCGCCAGGGCCTGCAAGGAGGCTGATGAGAACGGCGGCGGTGTCCTGCTGATCACCGAAGGTGTCTATGGAATGACAGGAGCCCTCGGCAAGCTTGACGAGATAGTTGCCCTGAAGAAGAAATATAAATTCCGCATCCTGATTGACGATGCCCATGGTTTCGGACTTTTGGGAGAGCATGGAAGGGGAACTTCCGAGCATTTCGGAGTGATGGACGGAATCGACCTGTACATCGGTGCATTTGCCAAGAGTATGGCCTCCATCGGAGGTTTTGTCGCCGGTCCTCATTCCATAATCAACTTCCTCCGCGCCAACATGCGTTCGCAGATGTATGCAAAGTCACTCCCGATGCCCCTCGTTCTGGGTAACATCAAGAGGATGGAGATCATCGATTCTCCCGAAGGTGACGAACTCCGGGCAAAGTGCTGGAAGATCACCAGGGCTATCCAGCAGGGATTCAAGGATGAAGGCTTTGACATCGGAGAGGCTGAGGCTTGCGTGACCCCCGTACACATCAAGGGAGGTATCGCCCAGGCTACCAAGATGGCAAAGGACCTCCGCGAGAACTACCGTATCTTCTGCTCGATGGTGATCTACCCGGTCATCCCGAAGGGAATGATCATATTCAGGATAGTATCCACAGCCGCCCACACCATGGAAGATGTGGAATATACCCTCAAGGTCTTCAAGGAAATCAAGGCGAAGCTCGACGCGGGTCTGTATGACGGTGACGACATCGCCGCCATGACTGTCGAGTAGGATGGATTACTTCAAGGACAAGGTTGTCATAGTGACAGGAGCCAGCTCGGGGATCGGGTTGGCTTCAGCCCGTTTATTGGCTTCACGGGGAGCATGTGTGGTAATGGCCGCTCGCTCCATCGGGAAGATGCATGAACTTGCTCCTTCAGTTTGCCAGGATCCGGACAGGATACTGTGTGTCCAGACGGATGTGACAAAGGAGGGGGATTGCAGGAACCTGGTTGAGGAGACTGTCCGGAAATTCGGAAAGATTGACATACTGGTCAACAATGCCGGCATTTCCATGAGGGCGATGTTCAAGGACTTGGACCTCTCGGTCATCCGTTCGCTGATGGATGTCAACTTCTGGGGTACTGTCCAGTGTACGAAATATGCCCTCCCTTACCTCCTCGAATCCAAGGGACAGGTAGTGGGAGTCATTTCCATCGCCGGGTTCTCCGCACTTCCTGCCAGGACAGGTTATTCAGCCTCCAAGTATGCGGTGCGCGGTTTCCTGGACACCATCAGGATCGAGCATCTCAAGGATGGACTGAATGTCCTGGTGTTCGCTCCGGGTTACACGGATTCCAATGTCCGCAAGGCAGCACTCACTGCAGACGGGTCTCCCCAGGGCGAGACTCCTCTGAAGGAGGAGAAGCTGATGAGCGCAGAAGAGTGTGCAAGACACCTTGCCAAAGGTTTGGAAAAACGTAAATCACAAGTGGTGCTGACCGGCCTCGGGAAAGCTACCGTTCTGGCACACAACCTTTTCCCAAGGTTTACCGACAAGCTTACCTACGGATACATCGCAAAGGAAGCCGGAAGCCCGTTCAAATAGAATCTTGACATGAAGAAGCCGGACATAAAAGTGAATAACAGGGTCCTTGTTCCCCTTGTCATTGTTTTCATCATCCTTACTTTGCTTTTCCCAAGGACTGCAAAGTTCGGCTATGACTACAGGAAGGGTTCACCTTGGGCCTATGAGACCCTTATCGCGCAGTTCGACTTCCCGATCCTGAAGACTGATGAGCAGCTCAGGGAGGAACGCAGCAAGAACAAGACATCCCTGGTTCCTTATTACAGGTATCGCCAGGAAGTAGTGGACAACTCACGCAAGGCCGCTGACAAGCTTGACTTTGGGGAGTATCCCTCAATCCGCCCTCAGATCATCTCCTCTTTGGATGGAATTTATTCCAATGGAGTGGTCTCCGACGAAGGTGTCAAGCTGGACCGCGGGGATGATCCTTCAACAGCCGTTCTCTACATCCATAAGGACAAGAGGGTTACCAAACATCCTGTCACTGAGGTTTTCAAGGAGTCAGAGGCGAGGGCGAGACTTCTGTCAGATGTATCGGCAAAGAACAGCAAGATCAATGTCGATTCTGTACTGAGGGCTTCCGGCGCCTATGACCTCGTGGTTCCCAATCTGGAATATGATTCCAGGACAACCGACCTGGTCAACAGCGAGAATTCTTCCAGGATTTCCACTACCCAGGGCTTTGTAAGTGCGGGACAGCTCATAGTCTCTGAAGATGAGATAGTTACCTCGGAGATTGCCCAGATGCTCGATTCGTACAAGGTCGAGTACGAGAACAATATGGGCTATGGTGGCCCAAGGATCCTGTTCTGGCTCGGGAACGCTTTGATCGCCCTGGTGATCACCTTCCTTTTCTTCCTTGTCATCTATTTCCTTAACAAAAGGATATTCAGTGACACCAGAAGGTTCTGGTACCTGATACTGGTATTCCTCATTGCGGTCATTGTAACCCTGCTTGTCAACAAGTTCGCGCCGAGATTCCTCTACATGGTACCTTTCACCTTGACCGCCCTGTATGTCGAGGCTTTCTTCAAGAACAAGATGAACCTCCCGGTCTGTGTGATATCCTTC
>CAMHFA010000158.1 GCA_946184255.1 uncultured Bacteroidales bacterium | reverse complement strand
AACGGCTCCTCTTTCCATCCTTCTGACGAAGATTGAATCTATGACTTCTACCTTGAGGTCTTCCCTTGATGCTTCCCTGCGGGCCTGGTCCACACTCATGCTTGTGAGGTCAGGAACTTCAATAGTCTGCCCGTGATGGGTGAGTATATTGAGGATGACCGTTGCCACCAGCAGAAGGGCCACAAAGAAAACTACGGCCCCAAGCAGGTTACGGACTATCCAGTTGCTGAAGAATCCTTTTTTATCTATCTTCTTTTCATCCATATATTCACTTTTTGAACAAAATCTCAAATAAACCCTCACCCAAAAGTGCGATTCCTATGATCATCAGCACCAAACCGGCGATCCGGTTCAGCCAGATCATGGATTTTATGTCAATTGCCCTGCGCCATTTCCCGAATGCCCTCGAGAAAACGAACCAGTAGGACATCGATCCTGCAGCCACCGCAAGGATGATGGGAAACACCCGGAATCCTTTGTCGTCAGCGTTAACCCCGAAAAAGGCGAACAGGGTGAACATCACCAGGATTGCTCCGGGGTTTGACAATGCCGTGGCAACGGCCTGTAGGTAATCCTTGACGGAAGCTTCCCTTTCTTCCGAAAAGTCTTTCATTTTCCTGAATGGGTCCTTGAAAGCCATGGACCATCCAAGGGCGGCGATAATAACTCCTCCGATAAGGAGGATGAAGGTTTCATAGGTGTTCAGGAAGTTCTGGGCGAAAGCCAGGGCAAATACGGACAGCACAGCATAGGTGGTGTCGACAGTTGTGGCGCCCAGACCTGTTACGAATCCGGCTTTATGACCGTAGCTGAGAGATTTCTGGAGAACCAGGATGGCTATCGGACCGATTGGAACCGAGGCACAGATTCCTATGGCGAAAGCCTTTAAAATCTCAGGGGTCATGACCAAAAGCTATTTGGACCTCATGAAGATCTGCACCGGGCAGCCAATGAGGTCGAAATGCTGCCTCAGTTTGTTCTCCAGGAAACGCTTGTAAGGCTCCTTGACGTACTGGGGGAGATTGCAGAAGAACGCGAAGGCCGGGAACCTGGTGGGCAACTGGGTGACGTACTTGATCCTTACGTATTTACCCTTCCATGCAGGTGGGGGGTAGTTCTCTATCTCGGGGAGCATCGCCTCGTTGAGCCTTGCAGTAGGCAGCCTTCTGGAATAATTCTCATAGACATGGGCTGAGGCGTTGAGTACATCCAGTATCCTCTGCTTCTTGATAACGGAGGTGAATATGATAGGTACGTCATCGAAAGGTGCCAGACGGCGACGGAGAGCGTTCTCATATTCCTTGAGAGTGTTGTTGTCCTTGATGAACAGGTCCCACTTGTTCACCACCACCACACAACCCTTGCGGTTACGGATGATCAGGTTGAATATGCTCATGTCCTGAGCCTCCATTCCGGAATTGGCATCGATCATTAGGATGCAGACATCGGCCTTCTCGATGGCCCTGATGGCCCTCATGACTGAATAGAACTCCAGGTCTTCGTTGACTTTGCTCTTCCTTCTCATGCCGGCAGTGTCGACTAGCATGAACTCATGGCCGAACTTGTTGTAGTAGGTGGAGATGGAATCGCGGGTTGTTCCGGCGACAGGGGTGACGATATTCCTTTCTTCACCCAAGAGGGCATTGGTAAGGGAAGACTTGCCGACGTTGGGCTTTCCGACAATAGCAATGTGGGGCAGGTCGGGGCGGTCGTCATCTTCCGCGGCAGTGTTCTCGGGAAGAAGCCTCAGGACCTCATCCAGAAGGTCTCCGGTGCCACTTCCATTAGCTGCGGAGATGCTCCAGACCTCTCCGAGTCCCAAAGCATAGAACTGGTAGGTATCAAATACTTTTTCTCCAGAATCAACCTTGTTGACACAAAGCACCACGGGTTTCCCGCTTCTTCTGAGAAGGTCTGCTATCTCGGAGTCATAGTCGGTTATTCCCGTGGCAGCTTCCACCATGAAAAGGATCAGGTCGGCTTCTTCAATGGCGATCACCACCTGCTTGCGGATGGCTTCTTCGAAAACGTCATCTGAATTTGTGGTCCATCCACCGGTGTCGACGACTGAGAACTCCCTTCCGTTCCAGTCGCATTTGCCGTAATGACGGTCACGGGTTACACCGGCTGTCTCATCGACAATGGCCTGTCTCATTCCGACCAGGCGGTTGAATAGCGTCGATTTGCCGACGTTCGGCCGTCCGACTATAGCTACAAGACTCATAATGTCAGTTTTTATAAAAGCCGCAGCCAATGCAGGCGTCACTGTAAGTGCCTGTGCAAGACCTGCTCTTCTGCCGCTGGCGTTCGGTGCCGAACATCTCCTTCTCCTGCTCGTTGGGACACTTGATCCCCAACTTCCGCATGTTCTTATTCCTGCTCACCTCAGTCTCGGGGAACCTGCCCTTCACGATAATCCCGACGCACATCAGGGCGATGGCGATTGAAAGGATCAATATGGCGGCAAGCAGGGTCTTCATTTGAGGAATATCCTAGAAGATGAATTCGGTACTGATAGGTTCGTAATTATAGACCTTCCTGATAATGGAAGCGAATGTGCCTGTCATCGAGACGATCTTTATCTTCCTGGTGTCGGCATTGGGATCGAGTGGAATTGTGTCGGTGACATACACTTCTTTCAAAGATGAATTGTTGATCCTGTCGTAGGCGGGGCCGGACAGGACCGGATGGGTGGCGCATGCGCAGACGCTGGCAGCTCCCTTGCTCATCAGCAGGTCGGCAGCCTTGGTGAGTGTGCCTGCGGTGTCGATCATATCATCCACTATGACGATATTCTTACCTTCAACCTCTCCGATTGCAGTCATGGAACCCACTACGTTGGCCCTCTCACGGGTCTTGTGGCAGATTATGACCGGACAGGCCAGCTCCTTGGCATAGGCATTCGCTCTCTTTGCACCACCCATGTCGGGGGCCGCAATAGCGAGGTTCTCTATGTTGAGAGACCTGAGGAAGGGGATGAACACCTTGCTGGCATAAATGTGGTCGACCGGCAGGTCGAAGAAACCTTGGATCTGGTCGGCGTGGAGGTCGCAGGTCATTATCCTGTCCACTCCCGCGGCTGTCAGGAGGTTTGCAACCAACTTCGCTCCAATCGAGACACGTGGTTTGTCTTTCCTGTCCTGCCTTGCCCATCCGAAGTAGGGCATTACTGCAATTACCTTGTCGGCAGACGCTCTCTTGGCCGCATCAATCGTCAGGAGAAGTTCCATCAGGTTATCGGTCGGTGGGAATGTCGACTGAACCACAAAGACGGTGGCGCCCCTGACACTGTCCGTGAAGGAGGGGACGAATTCGCCGTCGCTGAATTGAGTTACTTCGGAGTCTCCGAGATGGTACTTCTCGCCGCAGTCGGCACCGATCTTGTTCAACTCCTCAACCACCTTGCATGCGAAGTCCCTGGATGCCCTGCATGCAAACAATTCCATTCTGTGTTCGATGTACATGATATGAGTCGGTTATATGTATTTTTGGATATAATCTAGTATCTCTTCGCGGCCGGATCCTGTTTCGGCGCTGGAAACGAACATCGGGGGGAGTTCCTCCCATTGCTCCGAAAGAATGGCCTTGTCCTTTTCAATCTGGGCCTTGAGGGCATTCGGACCAAGTTTATCACCTTTTGTGAATATGATCGCGAAAGGAACACCGTTCTCCCCAAGTCCGGATATGAAGTCGAGGTCTATCTTCTGGATGTCATGCCTGGAATCCACGAGTACGAAAAGTAGGACCATTTCCCCGGAGTTGAGGATGTAGTCATTGATCATCTTGCGGAGTTCCTCGCGTGCATCCTTGGAAATCTTGGCGAATCCGTATCCCGGCAGATCGACCAGGTACCAACTGTCGTTGATCAGGAAATGGTTGATGAGTTTTGTCTTTCCGGGAGTGGATGAAGTCTTGGCCAGTTTGCGGTTGCCGCAGAGCATGTTGATCAGCGATGACTTGCCTACATTCGAACGTC
>CAMHFA010000157.1 GCA_946184255.1 uncultured Bacteroidales bacterium | reverse complement strand
GAGGCAGAAGAGAGAGCTGAGATGAAGACTTTCAGCCGTCTGGCAGATGCCTTTACCCCTCTTTGCAAGGGTATGGCTTCCGAATATGCCAACCAGAACGCCTATGATGCGATTTCCGTACATGGTGGTTCCGGTTTCATCATGGAATACAAGAGCCAGAGGCTGTACCGCGATGCCAGGATATTCTCGATCTACGAGGGTACCACCCAACTCCAGGTGGTTGCAGCCATCCGCTACATCACCAACGGTACTTACGCGAACATCATCAACGAGATGCTCGGGGAAGAGGTCCTTCCCGAACTGGTACCGCTTAAGGAGAAGATCGCAGGATGCGCAGCTATCCTTTCAGAGTGCATCAATAAGGTCCGTGAGGCAGGAGATGCAGAACTCCAGGACTTCCTTGCCCGCCGTCTTTACGACATGACTGGCGAGATAGTGATGTCCCTGCTGCTCATGCGTGACGCCACTGTGGCCCCCGACATGTTCCTCAAGTCCGCAAAGGTCTATGCAGCAATGGCATGCGAGACCGTTGCCGGAAAGAGCTCCTACATCCTCAACTTCGACAAGGAAAGCCTTCCTGCCTTCAGGGTCGTCGAAGAGTAATGGAACTTTACGAATATGCCAGGCCGCGCCTGATGGCCGGCAAGAAGATACTTTATGTACATGGATTCGCGTCGAGCGGACAGACCGGTAGCGTGGCTACGCTCCGGCTGCTCCTGCCCGGCGCGACCGTTATAGCCCCTGACCTTCCAGTGGAGCCTTCTGAAGCAATGGAATTGCTACGAGGTTTGGTCGATTTCGAGCATCCGGACCTTATCGTCGGGACTTCGATGGGTGCTATGTACTCAGAGATGCTCTATGGCACGGACAGGATCCTGGTCAATCCGGCATTCCAGTTGGCAGACACTATCCTGAAGAACAATGGCCTTGGACGCAGGGAATTCCATAACAAGCGTTCTGACGGGGAAACCTCGTTCCTGGTGACCAAGACTCTTCTGGAGCATTTCAGGGAAGTGTCTTCACATTGTTTCGTGAATGCATCTGAAGACCGGGACAGGGTCTTTGGCCTCTTCGGAGTCCATGACAATCTTGTGGACACTTTCGACCTTTTCAGGGATCATTATCCGCAGGCAATACGTTTTGTTGGGGAGCATCATCTGAATGATTCCGTAATAGTCCATTCCCTCCTTCCGGTCATACAGTGGATCGATGACAGGCAAAACGGTGTATCCAGACCGGTGCTTTTCATCTCCCTGGGCGACAGGCTTATGAACCATTCCAGCGGGATGTCCAAGGCAGTGGCCATCCTGGCGCAGAGCTACGACATCCATATCATTTCTTCAGTGGATTACAATTCTCCCGGGGAATGCAAACCTGTTTTCGAATGGTGCGAGTCGAACCTCGGCGTGCCGGTCTGGAACCGTGTGGAAATCAGCAACCACAAGAACCTCCTTCTGGCAGATTACCTTATC
Source organism: uncultured Bacteroidales bacterium (assembly GCA_946184255.1). Taxonomy (GTDB): domain Bacteria; phylum Bacteroidota; class Bacteroidia; order Bacteroidales; family UBA932; genus Cryptobacteroides. The sequence continues at coordinate 2,506 of CAMHFA010000157.1, read as the reverse complement.
GATGCCGAACCGGACACCTGCGGTTGCCGGGACTTCATGGGTACCTTGATCCACTTCGGATCGGACACTTTTAAGACATGGGAGGATGTCCTCCTGTTCTTCTCCCGCCTCGGCGGCCAGTGAAAATGTTTAATTAGTTTTCTTATTTTGAAACCGGCCGGATGAGGCATCCTCTGTAGCGGTTGTTCATATACCATTGCACGGCGGTGTTGCCAAAATTCATGCTTTTTGCCAAAGAGGTAAAGGACGTTTCGAGGGATGATGACCAGTAGAAGCCAGATAAATTGGATAGACTATTGCCATCCATGTAACCTCCTGCAGGGAGAAAGATGCTTCTGTCCGTGTAACCAGTCTTCTTCCCTGTAACAATGCGGCCTGAGACACCGGTTCCATTGTAGTCATCAGTCCATTTCCAGTCACATTCTGCCTCCAGTTCAGACCATTCATTATAGGTGGCCATACGGAATTTCCCGCCTAAGGCAGAGAAGGCTGCATCGTCTTCCGGAAGAAGAGAAGCCTCGCTGACGTTTGAGTATTTGGAAAATGTCTTTCCATCGCCTTTGGGATTGAACTGATATGAAGACCAAGTATAAACACCTTTCGGCTGGATCTCGCCCCATGCAAAGAAATCTCCATAATCGGTTTCTGAGGAAGCACCGATGTTATACTTTGACCATTTAAGGCCACTTGTCAGACCAAGGTCAACGTAAAGGTCGGACGCATTGGTCACGACCCAGCTGGTTCCACCTGTTTCGGTTGGTGCCGGGAGATTAATAGTCCCTTGGGTGAGTGCCTCGCGGTTGTATGTCATCGTGTATATCCTGTCATTATCGGAGAGAGTGAAATAACAGTCCGTTTCCTGATTGGAAACAAGCTTGCCGGCAAAAATGGCTCCGTCGGCATCACCTGTGCCTTTCAGGCGTACACCGGCTTGAAGAGCCTCTTCGATTATCCTTCCGTTTTTGTCTACACCCCCACAGGCTGCAGGTGCGATTAATGGGCACCCTAATGTGTAATCAGACACTTTATTATCTATGCCATCAACGTGGATTTGTATGAAATCAGCTGGTTTTCCCATTACCAGATTGGCGGTGACAGTGTTATCCTTCACCGTGTAAGGGGTACCTACGTCGGACAAATAGTAGTTATATACCGGCTCTCCGTCTTTTGTGAAAGAAAACTGGTTGTCCGCATAATCCACATCTACGTTCTCGGGAAAGTGTATCGCCGTGATAGCCTGATCATTCAAGCCCACAAAATCAGTATCAAGAATCTTTCCTGCACCAAAAGAATCAGTCCAACTGCCATCTGAAGCGCGAGTCAGGACCAGGTGTTTATTCTCCATTCCTTTGAAGAACACATAAACCTTATCACCTGTCACCCAATCAGTCTTGTCCGCCCTGGTCTGGACCACACTGATCTCAAAATTCATTGGTTTACCTTTAGTCGTTTCCTTGCTGCAACTTACTAGCCCTAAAGCCATAATCAGGAAACAAACAATTCTTTTCATACTATGTGTGTTTTCGTTATTGCAAATTAAAATACGCTTCAATATAATAAAGTGTCTGCCGGGAAGGTGATGCCGCCCTGGCGGCGGATTTCATCCATTATTTCTGCTACGGCAAGAGAGTTGGTGAGACTGTTGTTCACAGACTCTAGACGTCCGCTTTCCACAACGTCGATAAACTCCTTGAATTCACAGAGATACTCATCTGGATCGCAAGGGACTGAAATGTCAGTTGTTGCAGGTCCGCTAGAACGGCCGGAGGTAGGCGCTCCGCGCATTGTGAGTTCCACTTGCCTGGTAATGTGGATCTGATCCAGGGAAAGGATCCCTCTCTCGCAGGAAATCTCGGTCCGCAGTTTGGAATCTGCTATCTTTGAATATGTTGCCGTGGCAGTCATGCCATCATATTCAAAAAGAGCGGTTCCCTGGAGGTCAACAGGCTTCATCCCGAAAACAGCAGGGACGTCGCAGGAAACGACATCTGCCTTGATCCCTTTAGGCCGGCCGAACAAGGTAACCATCGGGTAGATGGGATATATTCCTATGTCCATCAAGGCTCCTCCTGAACGGTCGGGATTGAAAGAACTAGGGACAGGGGCTTTCTCCTCTCCGGCGAGAATCCTCTTTAGAAGGTCATACTTCGATGAGTACTGGCAGAAAGTTCCAGAATAGTGCCTGACTTTCCCCAACTCCCTGATCCGTTCCTGCACCATCCTGAAATTCGGGCTGAGTGTGGAGATCATGGCTTCCATCAAAACAACTCCGTTTACCTTGGCGACATCTATCATCTCCTTGACTTCCTGTGCGTTGGAAGCGAGGGGCTTTTCGCAGATCACGTGTTTTCCACAATCCATGCAAATGATGGCAATATCGTGATGGGTATGGTTGGGGGTGCCTATGTAGATGGCATCGACAGAAGGGTCGGAAGCCATCTCTTCAGCGTCCGTGAAGATCTTTGGAATTCCATGTTTCGCAGCAAATGCTTGCGCGGTCTCACGG
>CAMHFA010000156.1 GCA_946184255.1 uncultured Bacteroidales bacterium | reverse complement strand
CAGAGGAGCAAGGTCGAGAAACTCCCTGTCGTTGACAAAGACGGCAAGCTTGTCGGCCTTATCACCTACAAGGACCTGATGAAGATCAAGGACAATCCCATCGCTTCAAAGGACAGTAAAGGACGGCTTATGGTGGCTGCCGCTGCCGGTATCAAGTCCGACACTCTCGACAGGATCGGGATGCTGGTAGATGCCGGAGCAGATGCAGTAGTGCTCGACACTGCACACGGTCATTCCGAGGGAGTTATCCAGATGGTGAGGAGGGCTTGTGAGGCCTTCAAGGATTTCCAGATAGTCGCAGGAAACGTCGCCACTGCTGATGGAGCAAAGGCTCTTGCCGATGCCGGTGTCAAGGCTGTAAAGGTTGGAATCGGTCCGGGCTCTATCTGTACTACTAGGATAATCGCCGGAATCGGTGTCCCTCAGCTGACCGCTGTGATGGAGGCTTGCGAGGCCCTTAAGGGTACCGGTATCCCCGTAATCGCGGATGGCGGTATTAGGTATTCAGGAGATATCGTAAAGGCACTTGCTGCCGGAGCCGGAACGATAATGGCCGGTTCCCTCCTTGCCGGCACCGAGGAATCTCCCGGAGAGACCATCATCATGAACGGCCGTCGTTTCAAGTCCTACCGTGGAATGGGCTCCCTTGAGGCTATGGAGCAGGGATCAAAGGACCGCTACTTCCAGGACATGGAGGCTGACATCAAGAAACTCGTTCCCGAGGGAATCGTAGCCCAAGTCCCTTATAAGGGTACCGTTTCCGAAGTGGTTTACCAGCTCGTCGGAGGACTCAGGGCAGGAATGGGTTATTGCGGTGCCCATAATATCGAAGAACTGAGGAAGGCCAGTTTTGTCCGCATCACGACCGCCGGCTTCCTTGAGAGCCATCCCCACGATGTTACAATCACCAAGGAGGCCCCTAACTATTCAAGATAATACCACCCGTGTTCCGCCGTCCCTGCGTATTCATAATTATTCTCATCGTGTTGGCCATGCCTTCGTGCAAGGTCTTCCAATCTTATGTCCACGATGGGGAAGTGGTGGCGAAGCTAGGAGGGCACAAGCTTTATCGTACGGAGCTGGAGGACTTGATTCCCAATGGGATCAGTCCTGAGGACAGCACCCATCTCGCAGCCATGTTCATTAATTCCTGGGCTACCGACAAGGCTTTCCAGGACATTGCCGAACAGAAACTGGGGAAGGAAGACAAGGATGTTTCAAAGGAACTGGAAGCTTACAGGCAATCCCTGCTGAGATACCGGTTCGAGCAGAAATACGTGGCGGAGAGGTTAGACACTTCGGTTTCCGGAGCCGCGGTAAGTGACTACTACAATTCCCACAAGGAGAATTTCATTCTGGAACGTCCGATCCTGAAAGCCCGGTTCATGAAAATTGCCAAGGATTCTCCGAACCTCCAAAAGATAAAGAAGTTGATGTCGTCCTCAGATGTGGAGGATGTGATAGCTGCGGACAGTGTGGCTTTCAATTCGGCTCATCGCTATATCGACTTTTCCGAAACCTGGATGGACGCGATGACACTCGCGGCTGAGTTCGGAGTTGACTATGTCCAGATGCTCTCCAAAAAGAACGGATCCTTCATTGAGATTCCGGATAATGATGGGAATCTTTGCGTAGCCTTCGTTGTGGACATGATCAAGGCGGGGGAGAATGCTCCGTTGGAGTTCTGCGAGGAAAACATCAAGGACATAATCATCAGTGTCAGAAAGCATGACCTCCTGACCACTTTGGAACGAGACTTGATAGAAGATGCCAAGGTCCGGGAGAATTTTGTAATATATTAAAGATGACAAGGAAATCCATTCTTACACTAATTGCCATCGTGGCTGCAGGCTCGATGGTTTCTGCCCAGAAATACAAATATATCGACAAGACGGTTGCTGTAGTTGGTAACGAGGCCATCATGATCTCCGACATCGAGTCTACGGTGAAGGAGAGAGGGGCACAGGGACTTTCCTCAGACAGGAACGTCCGATGCGAGGTGCTTGAGAATATGCTGGAATCCAAGATTTTCCTGATGCAGGCCCGCATCGACTCCCTGACCGTAAACCAGGATAATGTTGAAGGAATGCTTTCCCAGCGGATTGACCAGTTCCTTACCTATCTGGGGGGTGAAGACAAGTTGGAAGAATACTTCGGTAAGCCGCTTTACCGTCTCCGTCAGGATTGGCGCAAGCAGTACGAGGACATGAGCCTTACCCAGGAAGAGCAGACCAAGATAATGAGGACCATTCCTGACATGACTCCTCATGATGTGAAGGAATACCTAGACACAGTGGATGCCAATAACCTCCCAATCGTTCCGATCAAGTACCAGCTCAGCCAGATCTGCCTTTATCCTGACCGTGAGGCCGCCGACATGGCTGTCCGTGAGAAACTTCTCGAACTTCGCGAAAGGATCATAAACGGAGAGAAGTTCTCAACCCTTGCCAGGATGTATTCAGAGGACCCCGGAAGCTCCAGAAGGGGAGGTGAGCTTGGAATGGCTTCCAAGTCTATTTTCTGGCCGGTATTCTCGGATGCTGCCATGGCACTCAAACCTGGGGTTATCTCCCAGATCGTAGAGACTCCGGATGGATTTCACATCATCGAAGTAATCGAGAAGAAGGGGGACATGTTCAATGCCCGACACATTCTCATGAAGCCCCAGTACACCACAGAGGACCGGGAGAAGGCTTTCAAGACTCTTGACAGCCTCCGTACAGAGATCCTTAACGGGGCAGTGACCTTCAAGATGGCTGCCAGTTTTTATTCCCAGGATGCTCCTACCAAGACCAACGGAGGCCAAATGTCCGATCCTAACACCGGATCCTCATATTTCGAGATTGACCAGTTAAAGCCGGAGGACTACAGGGCTATCAAAGACCTCAAGGAAGGGGAGATTTCCGAACCCGTCCAATCCACCGACAACGACGGCCGCCAGGACCAGGAGAAAAACTTTGTGGTTGGAAAGACCAACTACAAGATCATACGGGTGGACAAGATCATTCCGGCTCACACTGCTTCTTTCAACGATGATTTCTCGCAGCTTCAAAGTGAAGTAAGAAGGGCTAAGCAGATGGAGGCCATCGACAGTTTCATCGACAAGAAGATTGCCGAGACACGTGTCTTCATCGATCCCATGTTCAAGGACTGTGATTTCCATCGCGCCGGGTGGGCTTCCAAGTTCTCTGAGGACTGATGTTTCCTAAGCGGATAATAATTGCCTCTATCCTTCTCCTCTTCTCCTTAAGCCTTTTTGCGCAAAGGAATGAGAGGAGGGACAGTCTGGTCCGACTTCTGGGTTGCGACAAGCTCCAGCAGGTCGATGAGGATGGGGCTAGTTTCCGTAAGGCTCTTGGCCATGCCCGTTTCGAACATAATGCCACCCTGCTTCTCTGCGACACGGCGCTATGGAATGTAAACGAGAACATTATCAAGGCAATAGGCCATGTCAAGATCATACAGAACCGTACGGTCCTGAGCAGTGACAAACTCGACTATCTGATCAATGAAAACCTTGCCCAGTTCCGGGGCACTCTCGTCCAGCTTCAGGACAAGGACAAGAATACCCTGAGGACAAGGTACCTTGATTACAACACCAAGGACAGCGTAGCTACATTTATCCGTGGAGGAGCCTTCAGGGACAAGGACGGCCAACTCATAGAGAGTACTGAAGGGACTTACGATTCAAAGATAAAGAGCTTCAATTTCTATGGCGATGTCAACATGTTCACCGACACCGTTTTCGTTAAGACAAGGTCCCTGGACTACAACACTGAAACCGGGGTTGCTGTTTTCAATCAGAACACCCATGCCTGGAGAGACGACAACATGCTTTCCTCTGATTCAGGTTGGTACGATCGCAAGAATGAGGTTTTTACATTCACCAGCAATGTCCACATCCTGACCGAAACCCAGGAAGCTTGGTCCGATTCTCTGGTGTATCATCGGATCTCCGGGGATGCGGAAATGTTTGGCAACGTGGAGTTGCTG
>CAMHFA010000155.1 GCA_946184255.1 uncultured Bacteroidales bacterium | reverse complement strand
AAATCCAGCATCCTGTTCTCGAGTTCCTTGGATTCCATCTGACCGTGGGCGACGCATATCCTCATATCCGGAACCAGCCGGTGCAGGATTTCATAAATGGAATTCAGCTCTTCAACCTTGTTGTGAAGGAAGAACAGCTGGCCTCCCCTGTTGAGTTCGTAATTGATGATGCTCTTTATCTCCTCCTCATTGAACAGGATTATCTCTGTCTGCGTCGGAATCCTGTTGGGCGGAGGGGTGTTGATTATGGAAAGATCCCTTGCTCCCAGCAGGGAGAACTGAAGGGTCCTCGGTATAGGTGTAGCGGTTAAGGTAAGAGTGTCAACCGAAGATTTCAGCTGACGGAGTTTTTCCTTGGCCGATACTCCGAACTTCTGTTCTTCATCTATGACCAGGAGTCCTAGGTCGTGGAATTCAAAACCTTTCCCGAGCATCTTGTGGGTGCCTATCACGATATCAAGGCTTCCGCTCTTGAGCCTGGCCCTTATGTCATTCACTTCCTTTGTCGTCCTGAGACGGCTTATATAGTCGACTGTACAGGGAAAATCCTTCAGCCTGGAAGAGAAAGTGGTGTAATGCTGAAGGGCAAGGATAGTGGTAGGTACAAGAACCACCACCTGTTTTCCGTCAGTGACAGCCTTGAATGCCGCCCTGATAGCTATTTCGGTCTTTCCGAATCCTACATCACCGCAGATCAGCCTGTCCATCGGGCTCTGGTCCTCCATATCCTGTTTGACAGCCTTGGTAGCCGTTTCCTGGTCGGGAGTATCCTCATACATGAATGAAGATTCCAATTCCTCCTGGAGATAAGTGTCGGGAGAGAAAGCGAAACCTTTGGAAGCCTTCCGTTTGGCGTACAGCTGTATGAGATCCTTGGCTATATCCTTTATCCTGGACTTGGCACTCGTCTTAAGTGTCTGCCAGGTCTTCGAACCGAGCTTGTTTATTTTCGGAGCCTCTCCGTCCTTGGAACGGAAACGGGAAATCTTGTTCAGGGAATGGACGGATACGAACACCACATCGCCATCCTTATACATAAGCTTCACCACCTCATGCATCCGCCCTTTGTCGTCCTTCATCCTGACAAGGCCTCCGAATACACCTACACCATGGTCGATATGGACCACATAATCACCTATATTGAAAGCGGTAAGGTCATTCAGTGTAAGCTGCTCGCTCTTTTCCACCGTCCTGCGGATACTCACCCTGTGGAAGCGGTCAAATATCTCATGGTCGGAATAGCAGCATACCTTGTCTTCATGGTCTATGAAGCCGGAGTGGATATTCTTTCCTGAAACGAATTCCGGAACCAGGCCTTTATTCTCCGTAAGTATGGATTTGAGCCTTTCGACCTGGGATTTCTTTTCACTGAAAATGAACACCCTGTATCCGTTTTCAATATTCTTCCTTATATCGGCAGAAAGTATCTCGAAATTCTTGTTGAAAACCGGCTGCGGAGAAATACTGAACTTTATAATCTCATCGTTGTCCACTTCGAGGGGAACATCCAGGAACACCTTCCTGAAAGTATCCAGTTCCTTGAAGAAATCCTCCTTCCTGTACATATCAGAGGAGTCCGCCCAGACAACCGTTCCTTCAGGAAACAAGTCGGATATGCTTGTCCCCGAATCGGAACCATCCTCCGTCACCAGGTCGGGAAATATCTCTATCTCATCCTTTTCCTCCTTGGAAAGCTGTGTATTGCAGTCGAATACATGGATTTTCTCGATCTCGTTGCCGAAGAAAGAAATCCTGTATGGATTATTGAAAGAGAAAGAGAATATATCTATTATGGATCCCCTTATACTGTACTGACCCGGAGCTGAAACGAAGTCTACCTTTTCGAATCCTTGTTCTGCAAGTGTCTCCTTTATCTGATCGTGCGATATTTCTTGTCCGACGGATACCTTTAGGAGTGAAGAATTTATATTCTTGGAAGAAGGTATCTTCTCTTTCAGGGCTTCAGGATAAGTAACTATGAAAAGCCTTTCAGAATTGTTGGAATTGGACATCAACTTTCCTATAGCCGATGTCCTCTGGACTCCGACGGAAGACTTGTAGTTACTTCTTTCCACCGCTTTTCCGCTGTCCGGAAGATAAAATACAATATCCCCGTCTACAAGTGAATACAGATCGGAAGAACAGTATTCAGCACTCTCCCTGTCAGGTAACAGAACCACGTGGGTACCTTTCTTCGCAACCTCGCTCAGCACAAACCATCTCGCGGAAAGGAAGAGTCCCCTGCAATAGTTTTCCTTCCTTTTCGCAAGCCCTTCTTCGAGTTTCCTTCCCGATTCTGAACTTATCAACATTACTGTCAGGATGGTGTTTAAAAGCTGTTGATAATCTTGTTGATTAAAGTCTGTTTCCTGTTAGTTCTCCGAAGCGGTTCTTTTTTCAACTTTCCATTATAGGTTTTTCAAAAACTCACAATAGATGAAATACTAACAGAAATAATTGAATAATAAATAATTATAAACTTATCAACTTTTCAACAAACTATAAAGAACCATCAAATCATATAAAAATAAATCAATATATTTGTATTGACTAATATTCTCTCCGATGACAGAGTTCGATCCGCACAATACAATCGAAAGCAAAGATAAGGATTTGGACGGAATAATCCGACCGCAGGAACTGGAAGACTTCACTGGCCAGAAAGAGATCGTATCCAACCTGAACATATATATAAAGGCGGCCAAGATGAGGGGTGAAGCCCTCGACCACGTACTTTTCCACGGTCCTCCCGGACTCGGAAAAACCACTTTGGCACATATCATTGCCAATGAGATGGGTGTGAATATGAAGATAACTTCCGGACCTGTCCTGGACAAGCCCGGCGACCTGGCCGGACTGCTCACTTCCCTTGAAACCGGAGACGTACTGTTCATTGACGAAATCCACAGGCTCTCCCCTGAAGTTGAGGAGTATCTGTATTCAGCCATGGAGGATTATGTGATAGATATAATGATAGACAAGGGGCCCGGCGCCCGTTCAGTCAGGATATCCCTGAATCCTTTCACGCTTGTGGGGGCGACTACCAGGAGCGGACTGCTTACGGCCCCTCTGAGAGAGAGATTCGGAATAACCTGTCCTCTGGAATATTACGACACATCGGAACTCATAAGGATAGTGAAGAGAAGTTCCAGGATCCTGAAGGTTACCATCGATGATGAAGCATCGAGGGAGATAGCATTGAGGAGCCGCGGTACACCCCGAATAGCCAATGCGCTGCTCAAGAGGGTCAGGGATTTCGCCCAGGTAATGGGTGACGGTCATATCGATCTGGATATAGCCAGATATGCCCTCAATAAACTGAAGATCTATACCCGTGGATTGGATTCGATAGACAACAAGATACTCAGAACCATAATATCAACTTTCAAGGGAGGACCTGTCGGTGCCAACACCATAGCTACGGCTATCAGTGAGGATCAGGGCACATTCGAGGAGGTATATGAACCGTTCCTCATAAAGGAAGGTTTCATAGTCCGTACCCAGAGGGGCAGGATAGCTACCGAGATGGCTTATAAGCATCTGGGTATGGAAGCCGAACTTGAAGCAAACAAGACGGAAAATGGTACGTTATTCTAGGATCGCTATAGTTTTTGCCTCCCTGCTTCTTCCGATACAGTCTTTTTGCTGTACTTCGGTGATAATATCCGGCAATGCCCGCGCTGACGGACGTCCCGTCATGCTCAAGCACCGTGACACAGGGGAAGTAAACAACAGGATGCAGTGGTTCAGCGGTCCTTCCTACAATTTCATAGGACTCGTAAATTCCTCTTCGAAAGGAGGAGAGGTCTGGGCAGGACATAATTCTGCCGGTTTCTGCATCATGAATACCGCCACATACGATCTAAAGGATGACAATGTTCCTGAATCCGATATGGATAAGGAAGGCATCCTGATGTTCAAGGCATTGGGAATTTGTGCGGACCTGAGGGATTTCGAACATCTGCTTGACACCCTTCCCAAACCATGGGGAGTGGAAGCCAATT
>CAMHFA010000154.1 GCA_946184255.1 uncultured Bacteroidales bacterium | reverse complement strand
CATAGCGATGGTGCTCTATTTCCTGGTAACCTACTTCGTGCTTTGGAAGATGTTCCCTGCCGATGTTAAGCACATCGATGGCGCACAGGAGTTTATCCAGGAGCACAAGAACGCATTGGGTAAATGGACCCGTGCCCAGAAGAACACCCTGATCGCTTTCATCGTTGCCGTTGTCCTGTGGGTATTCCCCGGCATTCTCAATGCCATCCAGGGTATTTCACCTGATGCCATAGATCCTGACTTGTTGAAGAACTACAATAAGCATTTCCCTGAGGCCGTTGCCGCTATGGTCGGTGGTCTGTTGATGTTCCTCATGCCGACGAACATCAAGAAGGGAGAGATGACCTTGAAGTGGAAAGACGGTGTCGCCGGTATTGACTGGGGTACTCTCCTGCTCTTCGGTGGCGGTCTTGCTATCGGAGGAATGGTGTTCTCCACCGGTCTGTCAAAGTGGATCGGCGAGTCCCTGACCAGCGCTTTGGGCGGTCAGCCTTCAGAGTATGTATTCCTCACTTTGTTCGCCGTCACATCACTGCTGCTCTCTGAGCTTACCTCCAACACTGCTGTTGCCAACCTGATGGGCCCGATTGCAATTGCAACGGCAGTTTCCCTCGGCTTCAGCCCTGTACCGGTCTGCGTTGTCATGGCCCTCTGTACTTCACTTGCATTCATGCTTCCTGTTTCCACACCTCCGAACGCCATTACCTATTCTTCCGGTTACATCCCTATCACGAAGATGATCAAGGCTGGTGTCCTCCTCGACATCATAGGTGTGTTCTTAATCACAGTACCTCTTGTGTACTTCCTGGTTAAGGCTATAATGGGTGTTTAAACGAAGCTGAATATGAAGTGGAATTTCCTAAGTCGCTTTAGCAATATCGGCAAGATCATGAATCGAGCCGCATTCTCCGACGTCGACCAGAAGATCACCAAATACCAGTATGGCTCAGATGCTTTCATGCGCATCCTTGAAAGCCGCTATTCATGCCACTCCTTTGACTCTTATCCGGTTTCAGAAACAAAACTGAACATGATCCTCGAGGCCGGTCGTCTGGCTCCTTCTGCCAAGAACCTCCAGCCGACCCGCATCTGGGTGGTCAAGAGTGAAGAGGCGCTCGCCCGTCTCCATACGGTACATCCTTGCTACGGCGCTCCGGTCGTCCTCATCGTAGGTTGCCGGAACGAAGAGGCCTGGATCCGTGAGACTGACGGCGTCAATGCGGCCAAGACCGATGCTGCCATCGTCCTTACCCATCTGATGCTCACTGCAACGGATATGGGTCTTGCGAATATGTGGATATGGGATTTCGATCCCCGTAAGATCCGGGAAGTACTTCCGGAAACGCGGGAACATGGGGTCTATGCTCTCCTCGCCATCGGCTATCCTGCCGAAGGCGAGGGCAAGCCCACGGAATTGCATGCAGTCCGTAAGTCCCTTGACCAGATTGTGAGAACTCTCTAGCAATAATTCAGAAATATGATAAAGAAGCTCGTCCTTCTGGCAGCCACATTGGTGGCCGCCTGTGCTGCATCGTATGCAGATAACATCCGTTTTGCATCCCACCCATCGCTTTCCCCGGATGGCAAGCAGATTTATTTCAGCTATGACGGAGACATCTACTCTGTCTCTGTCGGGGGTGGTCAGGCCACTGCCGTTATAACTATGCCGGGAGTGCAGGATTACCCCATCGTCTCACCGGACGGCAAATGGCTGGCTTTCAGCTCTGACATCCAGGGTAACAACGACGTCTATGTCGTCCCTGTTGCCGGAGGACAGGCTATCCAGCTCACGTTCCACGAAGCGGCCGACACGCCAGTAGGATGGTCCCCCAAGTCTGACTGGATCTATTTCGAGTCCACACGTGCAAGCGCCCGCAAGACCACATTCAAGGTAGCCGTCACGGGTGGTACCCCGAGGCTTATGTTCGACGGTTATTTCAACACCGTAGTAAACCTCGTCGAGAATCCCAAGACTGGAGAGTTCCTTTTCAACGAGTCGATGGAAAGCATCAGTTTTCCTACCAGGAAACGCTATGTGGGTGACCACAACCCAAATATCAAGAGCTGGAACCCCCGCACCAAGTCATACACAGAGCTTACCGACTACATTGGAAAGGACCAGTGGCCGATGGCAGACAAGGACGGCAACATTTACTATGTCAGTGACGAACTGAACAAGGAATCCAATATCGTCAAGTATGTCAAAGGAGGGAAGCCTCTGCAACTCACCTCTTTTGACAAGTCCGTCCAGTATCCTTCCATAGCTTTCGGCGGATCGGCAATAGTGTTCCTGAAGGACTATGAGATCAACGTCCTTGAGCCTTCCACTGCCAAGGTTTCAGTACCTCAGATACAGATTGCCTCAGGAGATGTAGAGGTCCGTCGGGCATTCGAAGGACAGACTCCTACTTCAGCGGATGTCTCTCCCGATGGGAAGAAATTCGCTCTTGTCATCCGAGGCGGATTGTATATCTCCGATACGAAATGCAAGTTCCTCCAGAAACTGGACACTCCGACGGACGAGCGTGTGGATGAGGTGCTATGGGGCAATGACAGCAAGACCATTTATTACACCAGGACGGACAAAGGTTGGACAAACCTCTACAAGATTGCAGCCGACGGAAGTGCAGGCGAATCACAGGTTTTCGTTTCCGAGAACAATACCAAATGCCTTGAGGCTGATCCGAAACGTGAAAAGCTGGCCTTTATCGATGGCAGTCGCGCCGTGATGCTCCATGATATGAAGGCAGGAACTACAACGAAAGTGGCCGAAGCTGAATTCTGGTCTTTCCAAGGGTACAGCCTTTCCTTTTCGAACGACGGCAACTGGCTGGCATTCGATGCAATGCATATGTTCGAGTCCGACATATTCCTCTACAACCTCAAGGACAGGAGCCTTCGTAATTTCACACACTCCGCTTCAATGGAGCAGAGTCCTGTATTCTCTCCTGACGGGAAATACATGTACCTCCTTGCCAATCTCACTTCCACTTCATTCCCCAGGGGTGTAAGACCCTCGCTTTACAAGCTTCCGCTCCGGAAATATGACACTCCCTTCAAGTCTGAGAATGTAGAAGACTTGTTTAAGGACAAAAAGGACAAGGAGAAGAAGGATTCAACAGTCGTTATAGATTTCAAGAACATCCATGAAAGGATGACCCGTGTAGAGCGTGATGGTTCCCAGGGTAGTCCGTATGTTTTCTCTTCCAAGGGCAAGGACTACATCCTTTACCGTTCGATGGGTTCAGGGGCTCCGGGCGTTTTCTCCCTGGAGATTTCCGACCCTACTGCCAAGCCCAAGCAGGTCAAGGATTTGAACGGAGGCTCTTTCTTCAGTTGCAAGGATGCACTGTATTGCCTGTCAATGGGTGCAATCTACAAGGTTGACCCTGCTTCTGCATCCGCTACCAAGACTGAGGTCAAGAAAGATGTTGAGGCTGTCCTTGGTGACGAATTCAGGCAGATGTTTTATGAAACCTGGGGAGTTCTGGAGCAGAATTACTATGACGTCAAATTCCATGGCGCAGACTGGCCTGCGGTCAGGGATTACTATGCATCTCTCCTTCCTTATGTCAGGACTCGCGCAAATCTCCGTACCCTTATCACTGACCTTCTTGGAGAGCTGAATTCTTCCCACTTGGGATTCACTTCCAACGGTTCAGAGGAAAAGCGGGAGACCAGGATACGTACTTACAGTACCGGAATCCTCTTTGACAATGCATCTCCGTACAAGGTCTCAGAGGTTCTTGCAGATTCTCCCGCCGACAAGTTCGGGATAGATATAAAGAAAGGTGATGAACTCGTTGCAGTGAACGGAGTGAGGGTGAACAAGACTGTGAACCGTGAGAAATACTTCTCAGGTGCAGTTCCGATGGAAGAAATGAAGCTCACTTTCAGCCGTGGCGGGAAGGAGACCGATGCCAAAATCCACACTGCACCTTACTCAACCGTCAAGACCCTTGAGTACAAGGAGTGGGAGGATCAGCGTGCTGACATCGTCACTGCCAAGACCGGTGGGAAGGTTGGATACATCCATATGAGGGCAATG
>CAMHFA010000153.1 GCA_946184255.1 uncultured Bacteroidales bacterium | reverse complement strand
ATTGTGATAAGTTATTGTCGTAGGTCATCAGTCCCTTCCCGGGGGTTAAAGAGGTTCGGACTGTCTTCGGCAGTCCGAACCTTCTGACGCAAATATAGCAGATAAATCGCGCTCTGGATAAAAGAATTTGTTAAAGTTATCAACAACCAGGTAACGATATTGTTAATTCGCTATCTGCTAATGGGTTATAGGAATATATATTTTAGAATAAATAAAATTGCCAGAACGATCATGAAGGCGCTTACTTTCTTGGCCTTTCCGGTGCAGAGGTTAAGCACTACATAGGCGATGAGGCCGATGAGGATACCATGAGAAATGGAATAAGTCATGGGCATCAGGATCATGGTCAGGTAGGCAGGGATAGACTCCGAGAAATCCTCGAGAGGAATGTCCTTGATAGGGCTCAGCATGAAGAGTCCGACTATCACAAGGGCAGGGCAAACCGCTGAACCGGGGATGGCCGTGAATATCGGAGCGAAGAACAGCGCCAGTACGAAACAGCCGGCTGTAGCAGCTGCGGTAAGACCGCTGCGTCCTCCCTGTGCCACTCCCGAGGCACTTTCGACATAGGTGGTGACGGTGCTGGTTCCGAGGGCTGCACCGGCCATGGTACCGATAGCATCCGCAAGGAAGGCCTGGTTCAGGCGGACCGGCTTCCCCTTCTCGTCAACCATGTCAGCCTTGGTGGTCACACCCACGAGGGTGCCGATGGTGTCGAACATGTCCACGAACAGGAAGGTGAACACGACGACCAGCATGTCAAGGCTTAAGACCTGACTGAAATCGAACTTGCAGAAGATAGGGGCGATGCTCGGAGGAGCTGACACGAAACCGGAAAGCTTTGTGATGCCCATGGGGATACCGATGAGGGCAGTAGCGATGATTCCGATCAGAAGGGCTCCCGGGATGTTGAGGATAACCAGGATACCAGTGATGATCAGACCGATCACGGAGAGGAGACCGGGGCCGCTGGTCAAGGTTCCAAGATCGACGAGGGTGGCCTCGCTGCCGACCACGATACCTCCACTCTTGAGGCCGATCAGTGCGATGAACAAACCGATACCTGCGCCGATAGCCTTTCTCATGGACATCGGCAGGGCATTCACAATCGCCTCACGTACATTGGTCAGGGTCAGGATGACGAAAATGAAACCCTCGATGAGGACTGCTGTAAGAGCGAACTGCCATGAATAGCCCATACCGAGGCAGACCGAATAGCAGAAGAATGCATTCAAGCCCATTCCGGGAGCCAGGGCAAACGGGAGTTTCGCATAGATGGCCATCACCAGGGTGCCGATAATGGCAGCGATGGCGGTAGTGGTGAACAAGGCATTCTTGTCCATGCCAGTGTCGGCAAGGATGGACGGGTTGACGGCCAGGATGTAGGACATCGCGAGGAAGGTCGTAATACCTGCCAGGATCTCGGTCGAGACCTTCATCTTGGATCCGTCGAAACCGAATAGTTTGGCCAGCCAGCTCTTCTTTTCCGGAGCCTGGGCCGCAGTGTTGGTTTCAGCCATGGTTTATGTGATTAGAATGAATGTCCTTTAGAATGCCCAACGGAGACCAGCGCAAGGATTGCACATAAAGCCCTTGTTTCCTGCGAAATTGTAGGAAAGCTCGATCTCGGTACCGATGTCGAGGTGACCGTCAAACACGCTTCCAAGGTTGATCCAGAGCTGAGGCTCGGTCAGGAAGGTCCATTTTGTCTCGTCACCAAGTCCCCAGATGCAGTTGTTGCCCCAGAGGTCGGCAAAGCCCTTGAAGGTAAGGCCCTTGACACCGAACAGGTTGTTGATTCCCCAGACAGCGGTGAATTTGATGGGAATATCAGCCTCGCCGAAACCACGGAAGGTCTCGTACATGGCATAGAGGGAAAGGGTCTTGGAGAAGTCTGCGGAATGGAAGAAATACTTTGCTCCAAAGCACCAGGTACCCTGGCCCCAGGTGGTTCCATCGTACTCGATGTGGCCGCTGAAGTCCTTCAGGTTGCTATCCTGCCAAAAGTTGATTCCCCTCTCAATCTCGAAGTAGCTGCCGTTGATGGCGCTGCTCACTCCGTCATGCTTGAGATTCTTGTCAGTGCTGTTGTAGTAGTGGTCGATGAAGAAGAAGGTGTCACCGAACTTGTCACCCTTGAACATCTCGAAAGTGGTGGTCACATACTGGCGGTCCTTTCCAAAATCATAGAAAGTCTGGACGTTGGTTTGGGCCTTCGCTCCTAGAGAGAAAGCCAGCGCCGCTACAGCGACGGCAAGAATGCGTTTTGTTGACATAATTTTTATATAAATAGACTTTAGCCGTATTAAGTAATTACAAATTTAGCCCGATAGTCAGAGAAAATCCATATCTTTGTTATACAATAATCCACAAAGTTTTCAACAATCATGTTCGAAGAATATTTGAAATTCTACCAGGACTTTCCCACTCCGGGGATCAAGTTCGTGGACATCATCCCCTATCTTCAGGATCGTAAGGTTTTCGCTGAGGTGACCGCAGAGGTCGGACGCCTGATCACAGCGCCTTCCGTTGCATGCCCGGAAGCCAGGGCCTTCCTTTTCGCATCTCCCCTCCTCATTTCAGACAGCGGAGTCGATAACATCATCCTATTCAGGAAGAGGGGCAAGCTGCCATACACCGGGGACGATCTCCAGACGATCGAAATCATGAAGGAATATGGTGCCGACAAGCTTATCTACCGCAACTCGGACATCGCTGCCGGAAAGGCGGAGGACGGAATTTTCCATGTCTCGATAGTGGATGACGTGCTGGCCACCGGCGGAACCGCAGGAGGAATTGCCAAGACCCTGTCGAAGACCAAACTGGTCATTGGTGGGAAGGAATATGGAGTCAAGGTCAATGAATTCATATTCATCGTCGAGCTTGACGGCTTGAACGGCCGCTCCGGCCTGGAAGAAATCGCTCCTGTATATTCAATAGCTCACATATAGTATTTTTAGCTTCTGAGGAGCCTGTACCTCCCAGAACCGCCGCTCCGCGGCCCCTCCCATCGCATGCGATGGGTCCCTCCGGCTTACCGGAGTTGTTTTCCCCCTTAAGTCCCCCAAGGGACATCTTCCCTTACGGGGACGTGCCGAGGGTGGCAGTGGTTCTGGGAGGTACAGGCTCCTCGAAGCAGAATAATAATACAATGACGAATAATAGCATCATCACAGTATTGATATCGGCTTTGCTGATACTCACAGGTTGTGCTAGTAACCGGCCTGACAGTCTCAAGTGCGAGTACCAGGAAGGGCTGGTACTGATCGACACCGACGCTCCCAGACTTAGCTGGATTAATTCCTGTGAGCAGACCGCATGGCAGGTAAATGTTTCCACGAAAGACGGGAAGGAAGTCATCTGGGACTCCGGAAAGGTCATCTCGGGAGATTCACATCTGGTAACATATTCAGGACCCGCCTTGAAACCGATGCAGGAATATTCCTGGAAGGTCAGGGTCTGGGACGAGAAAGACAAAGCTTCTGGATGGAGCGAATCAGCACTCATCATAAAGGGCCCCGACAGTAACGGCTGGGAAGCCTCCTGGATCGGTGCCCCCTGGCAGGAGGATGAGAGAGGTAACTGGTACACCCGTTACCCGATGTTCAGAAAGGAATTCAAGGTCGGGAAGGGACTGGAATGTGCAAAGATATTCATAAGCGGCCTGGGGTATTTCGAAGCAAGGGTCAACGGAGAGAAGGTAGGAGACGATTTCCTCGTACCGGGATTGACTGATTATTCCTTGAGGCCGTTCCTTGGAGAGAATCCGAGGATTCCCCTGGATCCGGCCGTAACGGCCTACAGGACCCTGTACCTCTGCTACGACCTGGAAGAAATGCTCAAGGAAGGCGACAACGCCATCGGAGTGACTCTCGGAAACGGTTACTTCCATACCCGTCCTACAGCCCAGTCCGCTCAGTGCGAGCCATATGGAGTGCCCCGCCTGATAGCCAGGATCGAGCTTTCCTACAAGGACGGACACAGCGAGCACATATCCACCGACACATCCTGGAAAGCTGCCGAGTCTCCATACGTTTTCGGAGACATCTGGGC
>CAMHFA010000152.1 GCA_946184255.1 uncultured Bacteroidales bacterium | reverse complement strand
ATTAAGCTTGACAAGGAGTCCGAGCCTGACATCTACAACGCCATCCGCAGGGACGCTCTCCTCGAGAACGTCACCGTCGATGAGAACGGCAAGATCGATTTCGCCGACAAGAGCGTGACCGAGAACACCCGTGTCTCCTATCCGATCTACCACATTGACAATATCGTCCGTCCCGACAGCCACGGACCCGCCGCCAAGCAGGTCATCTTCCTGTCAGCTGACGCTTTCGGTGTGCTTCCTCCGGTTTCCATCCTCAACTCCGAGCAGACGAAGTACTACTTCCTCTCCGGCTTCACAGCCAAGCTCGCTGGAACTGAGCGCGGAATCACCGAGCCCACCCCGACCTTCTCCGCCTGCTTCGGCCAGGCCTTCCTCGAGTTGCATCCTACCAAGTATGCTGAGGAGCTCGTCAAGAGGATGAAGAGGAGCGGTGCAAAGGCTTATCTCGTGAACACCGGTTGGAACGGTACCGGCAAGAGGATCTCGATCCGCGACACCCGTGGAATCATCGACGCCATCCTCAACCACAGTATCGACAAGGCTCCTACCAAGGTCATTCCTTTCTTCAACTTCACTGTTCCTACAGTCCTCGAAGGAGTTGACACCGGTATCCTCGATCCTCGTGACACCTATGCTGATCCCGCACAGTGGGAGGAGAAGGCAAAGGATCTCGCCGGAAGGTTCATCAAGAACTTCCACAAGTACGAGTCCAACAAGGCCGGAAAGGCTCTTGTCAAGGCCGGCCCCCAGCTTTAGGAAATCATGAGATCAACAATGCTTTATGTCATCGTCGCTCTTGCGACGATGACTTTTATTTCCTGCGGCAAGAAGAATACTCCGATCCGCTTCGCCAACTACAACATGAGGGTGATTACTGCTGCAGACACTGCGGAACGGGCATTCACCCAAAGGGAACCGTTTATTCTCAAAAGAATATCCGACCATGATTTCGACATCATAGGTGCCCAGGAAGTCAATGACCAGATGAAGGCTTCCCTGATGGAAAACCTGGCCGGAACATATTCCGTTGTCGGCGAAGGCCGCAGGGCTGACCGCAAAGGGGAAGGTGCTCCCATCTTCTACAAAACCTCCAGGTTCGAGCTTCTTGATTGGGGAAGTTTCTGGCTGTCAGAGACTCCCGAGATTCCAGGAAGCAAGAGTTGGGACGCATCGGTCGAAAGGATCGCCACATGGACAAAGTTCCTCGATAAGACTACCGGGAAGATGTTCTTCTACATCAACACCCATTTCGACCACCGCGGGCCTATTTCCAGGACCATGGCTGCCAATATCCTACTGGAGAAGGCACGTGAACTTCATGATGGGCTTCCTGTATTCTTCACTGGAGACCTCAACACCGGCTCTACCACTGAAGCGATAGCGATCCTCTCCGACAATGAACTCGTAAAGGACAGCTACACTTCCAGTGAGACTGCGCCGACAGGGCGCAAGAGCCCATACTACGCGTACGACTTCGACAGGAGTGACAGTGACAGAGGTGACTACATCTTCGTGCCAAAGGATGCCACCGTCCTTTCATATGCATGTATCGATGATGACATCAAGGACAGGCAATACTCTTCAGACCACTGCCCGGTCCTGGTTGAAGTCACTATTAATTAACATTTTAACAACTACAGAATCATGACACTGGAACAGCAGATACAGGAAGACATCAAGGTCGCGATGAAGGCCAAGGACCCGGTCGCAACTGCGGCCACAAGGGCCATAAAGGGCGAAATCCTTATTTACAAGACCTCTGAATGCGGATCCAAGGACGTCACTGACGGTGACATCCTCAAGATGATCCAGAAACTCGTAAAACAGCGCAAGGAAGCCGCTGAGCAATTCGTCGCAGCCGGACGTCAGGACCTGGCCGACAATGAACTGGCCGAAGCAGCTGTGATGGAGAAGTATCTCCCCAAGCAACTCAGCGAAGCTGAAGTGGAAGAAAAGGTCAAGGCAATCATAGCCGAAGTCGGAGCCACCTCCATCAAGGACATGGGCAAGGTTATGGGTGCAGCGAACAAAGCCCTCGCGGGTCTGTCCGACGGGAGGACCATCTCTACAATAGTCAAAAGGCTGCTAGGCTAGTCTTCTTTCTTTTGATAGACCTTTATCCAGTCAATCCGGAGCTCCGAAGGGAGCTGTTCCGGAGAGACCGGTCCTACCCAACCACCGCCGATCTGGTTTGAGAGGATGAAATAGAAAGGATGGTCGCTCCACGGGAACTGGTTCTCAACACCTTCCATCCTTGAATATGTCATAGTCTTCACACCGTTGGTGTACATGCATATGCTGTCCCTGTAAACCTCGGCGGAGTAAATGTTCCAGTCGCCCGGATCGATCCTGGCAGTTGAGCCATGCGGGCTTTGGGGATCCACATGCAGGGTGTAATCCGAATGGACAGTCTGGTAGATAAGGGAATCCGCATTCAAATGCTCCATTATGTCTATCTCGCCTCCGTGTGGCCAGCCCAGTTCAGAATCGGGCATCAGCCATAGAGCCGGCCAGAAACCTTTGACGCAATTGAACTTGGCCCTGATCTCGAACCTCGCAAGTGAAAAGGATTTCTTTCCGCGGCTCTGGACTCCTCCGGTCACAAAAGCGGTTGTGTCAGGTGAAGATCCGTCATTGTTTTTTCCGAGAAGCACCAGTTGTCCGTCCTCGATATACGCCAAGTCCGGACGAAGGGACATCATGTCATTCCAGTCAGAACGGCCTTGCTGCACCCTGCTCCAGACAGCCTCATCAATAGCCGGCCCGTTGAAATCCTCTGTCCACACCAGTTCCCAACCGTCACCGGAATGGTTGCACGAAACAGCCATCACGACGGAGATGAGCGAAAAAATCAATCTTTTCATATCAATCATTTATAAAACTTCCTTATCAATCCAAGTTTCTTCCCATACGGCGGCTTAAGCAGGTCGAAATTGAACCAGGAAGACTTCAGAAGGATCGATTTCTGGTGGGAGAATGTCTCAAAGCCAGTCCGGCCGTGATAGGCTCCCATTCCTGAATTCCCTACTCCGCCAAACGGGAGATACTCGTTACCAAGGTGCATGATAGTCTCATTCACACAGCCTCCTCCGAAGGACACTTGGGAAAGGATTGTACGGATCTCCTTCCTGTCCTTTGAGAATACATACAGCGACAGCGGCTTCTCCCCTGCCCTGACCTTATCTATCACTTCTGTCTGAAGGTCATTGAAAACGATTACCGGCAGGACAGGTCCGAATATCTCTTCCTGCATCGCCGGATAATCCCAACTGCAGTTATCCAGGACTGTCGGTGAAATGTAGTTTATCGAAGGGTCCGTGTATCCTCCTATCACTTTTCCTGAGGCGACTTCGGAGGGTATGAGCGATGCCACCCTGTCAAAATGCCGTTTCGTCGCCATCAGAGTCATCTCGGCAGGACGGACACTGATGTCACCGAAATAATCACTGATAACTTCTTTCATTGTGCGGATGAACTCTCCATGAACTCTCTCCTGGACAAGGACATAGTCAGGTGCCACACAGGTCTGGCCGGCATTGAGGAATTTACCCTTGGCGATTCTCTCGCAGGCGAGGCGTACAGGGGCACTTGCACAGACTATGGCAGGGCTCTTCCCGCCAAGCTCAAGTGTGACAGGCGTCAGATTCTTGGAGGCAGCTGCCATTATGATCTTACCGACATTTGGACTACCTGTAAAGAATATGTAGTCGTACTTTCTGGCCAGCATCTCGTCATTGGAGACGGAATCTTCCAGCACCTCGACTACATCTTCTCCGAAAGATTCCACGAGCATCTTTCTCAGAACCTGCGAAACATTCGGCGTCTGACGGGAAGGCTTCACAACAGCGGTATTACCCGCCGACAGGGCGGCGGCAAGTGGAGCTACCACAAGGTGGAGAGGATAGTTGAAAGGGCCGATGACGAGGACCTTCCCGTATGGTTCCATGATTATCCTGCTCCTGCCAGGCCATAGGACTAAGGGAGTGGGAACTGCGCGAGTCTGCATCCAGTCACGCAGATGATTTAGGATATCACGGATGTTGTTATACAGGAAACCTGTCTCT
>CAMHFA010000151.1 GCA_946184255.1 uncultured Bacteroidales bacterium | reverse complement strand
CGGACCTTGATACCGGCTTCCTGGAAATAGTAGCGGACCATGATTTCTTCCTCGATGAAAGGTACGATTTCGTCTCTCTTGAGGTTGAGGAACGTTTCCTTGTCCATTTCCAAAGCCTTCTGCATGGCCTCGATCTGGTCTTTCATGCTTTCGGACAGTCCGTCCTTCTCGAGTTCCTTCTTCACCTGGTCGAAGTAGGTCTTGGCGCTGGAACGGTAGTCGAATTCCTTGGTCTTGGCGAACTCCACGAAATCTTTCCAGTCGGCATCACCCATTGTCCAATCCTCAGGTATGCTACGGTGCTCCTTCACGAACTTGATTGCATAATCCTGGATGATCGAAGAATAGACCAATGAATATGTTAGGCGGCTATATTCATGGCCCTTGACAATCACGTCTGGAGTGATTCCGCCACCGTCCTTCACGATCCTTCCGTGGGCGGTCTTGAATTCGTGGGCGAGGGAGTCTGGAATATATCCAACGCTTCCATCCTCGTTCCGGTGGGCATAGTCGATGGCCTGGACGCAGCGTCCCGAAGGGGTATAGTACTTCGCCGTGGTAACTTTCAACTGGCCGTTGTAAGGCAGGGGCCTGATGCTCTGTACCAGACCCTTCCCGAAGGTCCTGGTGCCCATTACGGTTGCCCTGTCGAGATCCTGGAGGGCGCCGGTAACGATTTCCGAAGAAGATGCCGAGCCGGAATCCACCATCACTATCAGAGGCATCTGCGTGTCAACAGGTTCAGAAGTCGTCTTGTAAATCTGTTCGCTTATTCCCTGGCCCTTTGAAGAAACCACCAGGGAACCCTTCGGAACGAAGAGGGATACTATGTTGATCGCTTCGTTCATCAGACCGCCGCCATTGCCGCGAAGGTCCAGCACGAGCTTCTTCATGCCCTGTTTCTTGAGTTTCAGGATGGCGTTGCGGATGTCCCCGGAGACATTCTCGGTAAATCCGCTCTGATAGATGTAACCGGTTTCGGCGTCCAGCATTCCCGCATATTCAACATCGGGTAGATGAATCCTTTCACGGACGACATTTATTTCTACAATCTCGTCAGTATAGACTTTCTTTACCTTGAACTTCACTGTGGTTCCTGGCTTTCCCTTCATCCTGTCAGAGCACTCCTGGCTCGTCAGTCCGTGGGTTGAAACGCCGTCTATTTCCATTATCTCGTCCCCGCAGCGCAGACCGTACCTTACCGCAGGAGATCCGGCATATGGCTCGTTGATGATCACGTTGCCGTCCTTGTCGGGTTTGTAGATAACTGCACCGATGCCTCCATAGCTCTTGCTCACCATCATCTGGAGGTCTTCATTCTCCTCTTCAGGAATGTAGATGGTGTAAGGGTCAAGTGCATCCAGCATGGCATCTATTCCGGCTCTTTCGATGCGATCTACCAGAAGGGAGTCCACGTAAGACCTGTTCAGTTCCTTGATAATTGCATTCTGGATTTCAGTCCACTGCCCAAGCTTGAAATTCTGGGACTGTGCGGTGGCCGCCGAGCAGCTGATAAGGATTGCCGCTGCGGCGGCTATTATGGTTTTTGTCTTCATATTCATTTCTCCATCATACAAAAATAGTAAATATCGTGCCATTATTTATTATTTTTACGATATGAAGCACCTGGCCTTACCTTTGATGGCCGCATTGGCCATATTTGTATCGTGTTCAAAAAATCATGATACTCCATACGATATTTCTTACAGTATTTCTTTCGAACCAGAGGAGCATTATATCAATGTGAAGATGCTCTATGCTCCTTTAAAACCAGGGAAAGAAAAGGTGACACTCAAGATGCCTGTATGGGCGCCAGGCTACTATATCATAATGGATTATCCAAAGTATCTGAGTGATTTTGAAGTGTACGATACTTCCTGGAAACCGGTAAAATGGGAGAAATCAGGAAAGAACAACTGGGTTGTGGATCATACTGACACCTTGGACATCCGTTACAGGATCTTTGCAGATGCAATGTCGGTGGCAGACAGCAGGGTAACCTCCGAAGGAGCATTTGTCGCTCCGAACGGAGTCTTTCTTTATAAGGACACAGACCATCCTGTGTCAGTGGTCATAAGCCTTCCCGAAGGATGGGAGAAGATATCGACTTCACTGCAGTTTCATGAAGGAGCCTATCAAGCGGCAAATTTCGATGTTCTCTATGACTCGCCGTTCCTCATCGGCAACCATCTGACACAGTCCGTAAAACAGGACGGGATCGTCTATGAATTCGCGGTTCAGTCTCCACAGGGCTTTGAAGAGAGTCCAATCTCCAAGGATTTCCTTGCAGGAGTGAGAGAAGCGGTGAAGATTTTCGGAGACACTCCGTATGAATCTTACCATCTGTTACTTCTTGGGCAAGGACCAGGCGGTCTTGAACATCAATCCTCACAGGCCGACTACACTGCCGGTAGTTGGGACTTCAAGACAAGGGAAAGCTACCTCAGCATGCTGAGGTTCATCTCACATGAATATTTCCACTGCTACAACGTAAAGGCCATCCGCCCTGTTGAGCTTGGCCCGTTTGATTATGACAAGGAGGTTTACACTCCCTTGCTCTGGTTCAGCGAGGGCATAACCTGTTATTACGAAAGTGTCATTCTCGAAAGGGCCGGAGCAGAGACCTTCCAGGAACACCTGGACTTTCTGGCCGGATACATTAAGGACACAGAGAACACTGAAGGACGCAAACACATGAGCATGCGCCAGAGCAGCTATGACATCTGGCTGAATTTCTTCAACCGCTCGGCAAACTCCTCAGAGACAACCATTTCCTATTATGTCAAGGGTCCTGTCATAGGGTTCTTGATGGACCTCCAGATCCAGACCATCTCAGGAGGGACTAAAAGCCTTGATGACCTGATGAACCTCCTGTACTGGAGATACTACAAAGAAAAAGGGAGAGGGTTCACTGAGGAGGAATTCTGGGCAGCAGCAGAAGAGGTGGCCGGCGGCAGCCTTGAACAGATCCGCCGCTACGTTGACACAACCGAAGAAATCGATTATGATTCAATCCTTGAGCCTGCAGGATTCCATCTCGACAAAGAATCCTGGACTCTGACTGCTTCCTGGAATTAAGACAGGATTTGCCGTGATTTGTAACTGATTGTGAATAAAATAATTGCCGTAAGGTCATCCCTTGGAACAAATCACGGCCTCTATCCGTAGATTTCCCTCAGGACGGCGAGGGAACGGACGTTGACTGTGGATTCAGTGTGGAACTCTATGTATTTCAGGATGGATTCGGCAATCGCGTTACGGTCGACGCCGGAAAGGGGAAGCAGAAGGGCTTCGGCGAAGGGGAGTTTGATAAGGGAGTCGAGGGCTTTAAGGTTTGATCCTTCGCTGCGCTCAGGATGACCGGGGCGCTCAGGATGACAGGTAGGACTGCTTCCAACGACAAACGGGGCCAGCCCTGCAGTGTCGGGATCGAAACCCAGTGCCGAGCAGAGATTCAGCAGGAACAAAAGATGGAAATTGGCGAAGTCACTTTCCAGGGCATCCAAGGTCATGATCTGGCCCTTCAGCCAATCCGCTAGTCCGTCTTCATTGGTCTGGTCCTTTACTACCCTGTAAAGCACTTCGCTCATGAAGAGCGTCATAGTGTTCTTGTGAATATTGTTCCTGATTCCATTAAGGGGAGTGACACTGACGAAGTTCCTGGCGAACCAAAGGTCGGATTTGGGATTCTCGGTCACTTCGGCCTGGAGGATATTCAATGGAAGGAACAGAGCCATTGCCGTTTTAGGGCTGACCTTGACCAGAAAGCCGTGGCGGCCATATTCCGCACTCAAAGTGTGCAGGACTATGGAATTCTCCCCAAACTTGGTGTGGTTAAGGACTATGAGCTCTGCCTTGGATTTCATGTTTCAGCCTTTGAGGAAACCGGCCATCGCGCGGAGGGCCTTCCCTCTGTGGGAAATCTCGTTTTTCTGCTCTTCGGTGATGTCGGCGGCGGTGAGGCCGGGATACTCATCGGGAATGAATATGGGGTCGTAACCGAAGCCGCCGCGACCGGATTTTTCCCTTGCAATGGTGCCGTCCATTATGCCCTCGAACTGGTGGACTTCCCCTTTCATGATAAGGG
>CAMHFA010000150.1 GCA_946184255.1 uncultured Bacteroidales bacterium | reverse complement strand
TTTGCCGACGGGAAGGGAATCCTGTGGTTCAACGACTACAAATTCTATCTTTTCGGCCGGGTCATGACTCCGGATCATCCATAGGATATCGGACGCCCCATTCCTTACGTAGGGAATCCATCAGTTCCATCAGGTACAATGTCTCCGAGTGCGGCATCTGCGGCGGCTCGATAAGACCTTGCGCCAAAGCATCCCGGCAGGCTTCGAATTCATATTCATAACCAGAGATGCAGTCCGGGGCGTAGATTTCCTCTTTCAGGATGCCGCCGATGGCGTAGATGCGGATCTGGCGTGGATTGTTTACATTGTCGATTACAATGTAACCCTCTGATCCTGCGACAACGGCAGTGTTGTAACCGGCACAGCAGGCAGAACTCTGGATATTGGCCATTATCCCACCTTCAAGCACCATGGTGATCGATTCTGTCAGGTCAATGCCCGTGTCCGAAAGGATGCATTGCGACTGGATTTCCTTGATGGGATTCCCGCAGACCATCCGGATGAAGTTGAGGGGGTAAAGCCCCAGGTCCAGCAGGGCCCCGCCACAGAGTTCCCTCTTCATCACACGTTCTTTGTGTTCGATGCTGTAGGAAAGAGTGGCGCTGATCTGGCGTACACGTCCTATCCTGCCGTATGAAATGAGACGGTTGATAATGTTCTTCATTGGCTGGTAGCGGGTCCACATGGCTTCGGCGACAAAGACCTTCCTTTCCTTGGCAAGGTCCAGGACAGCTTTTGTCTGGGCGGCATTGGCCATGAATGCTTTTTCCACCAGACATGGCTTACCCTTTCGTATTGCCTCCATGGTCACGTCGAAATGGTGGGAGTGTGGAGTCGCGACATAAACCAGATCCACATTCGGATCATCAAGAAGTTCCCCATACGAGCCATAGGCCCTCGGAATGCAGAATTCCGCGGCGAATGCCTCCGCCTTTTCCCTGGTCCTCGAACCAACGGCAAGGCAGTCTATGCCAGACACATATTCCAACGTCCTGCAGATCTTGCCGGCTATGTGACCGGCACCTATGATACCGACTCTCATTTCTTATAATACTTTTTTGATATCGTTATCTGATGATTCAGGAAACAGAGCCTTAATGTGGTCACGGAGAATGGAGAAGGAGTCTTCGGGAGTGCATTCGCACTTGAGGGTGGTTCCTCCTATCCTCCATGGCCCGAACTCTTCCTCCGGGCGTTCGAACAGGGATTCCGGGGTGCAATAGGAGGCCGTCTGCCAACCTTTGTATTCCAGGTTTGGCCCCCTGTAAACCCTCTGGATGTCCCCGATTACGATCCTTGTGCCTTGCATGAGTCCAGCCAGCACCGAGTCTGCCTTGCTCTTCTTCACTCCTAACAGTTCCCTAACCTGTCTTGCAGTACAGGATCCTTCTTTTCCGATCATGCCGAGCACTTTCTTGCCTTCCTTTGATGGCTTGTACTTTTCTTGTGACAGCCTCCAGTTCCTGAGGTGGGCGTACCATTCCGGTGTTGCGAAAGAGGCCTTTCCTCCACAGAGGAACTTCCCATAGACGATCTCTCCGCTTTGCACCACATCCACTTTCCAGTCCCAGGGACCTAGCTGTTCGTCAGTAAGCCAGAAACCAGGAGGCGTCAGTTCCTCTATGGAATATCCCCTTACCGGATTCTCGAAGAACGGTATTATCCCGATGGCCTTGATTGCCTCGAGCATGCTCATGCTGTCGGTAACCTTGACCCCGTAGGGATTCCCACTATGACGGAAAATAGACATTATTGTTCTGGTCTACAGAAGAGCATTGCGCCGGAAGTCAGGAAGTTTGCATTTCCGGAGCCGCGTCTGTCTTCTATCATATTGAATACCGCCATGTACCTGTCATTCTTGTAAATCAGCTTGCTGGCAGGATTTTTCACGTCAGCTTCAAGAATTTCGAGTATGTTGCATTCAAGGAGGGGTTCCGTCCTTGTCTCGTCTTTGTAGAAAACCGCCTTGACGGAATCTTCGTAATAATGATACTCGGACCGTGGGATGAAAAGGGTGTATCCTCCCAGGTCCACGGGTCCTCCAATGTCGTTGACCGACGAGATTTGTGGCTCGATTACTTTATCGGTGTTATCTTCTAGTCCTGAAATCTCTTCGACAGGCCGGTTCCTCTGGCTCCTTATTTCGAAATCCTTGGCCCTTATTCCCGGAACATATGTGGACAGGATGGCGGCAACAGCCAGAATGAGCGTCATCAACTGGAATTTCCTGGTTTTCTTCCTTGGTAGCATAGCGACGAATATGGTTACCAGAATGGCCAGGAGCAGAAGATAGAACCGTGGCTCCGTTATTCCATACTCCCCGATCCGTCGCAATGTACCTATCCACAATAGGATCAGCGGAGGAATGGCGATTACAGGGAAAGCCTTGTAGAACCACTCGAAATGCCTCTTCCCTATCTGAAGGCGGAACAAGTAGCAAAGCAGCGCGATAGCTGAGAAAGAAAGTACCATGTAGGCGACACCTCCGACCGGCAGTTCCCAACGGAAGAGAATCCTTGCGATGTAGGCATACAGGATAACTGAATATATGACCAGGGCCGGGGACAGGATGTAGTCTATTGCAATCTGCAGGAGTTTATTATCCTTTGTTTCCACCAAAGGCCGGCTGACTGACCAGCAGCATAGCAGGGGGATTGCCACCAAAGCGATGAATGCGTTTGGATAAGTGAACCATTCGTCTTTCAGGTTCAGGTCGAACAGGAGATTGACAGAACCGATTATGGCAGTGACGATGCCCATTAGTAGAGCCCCTATGAGGAATCCCATCGCCACTTTGATGGCCACGTTCAAGATATTCCTTCCATAGGATTCGTTGTCAAGAGGTTTCTCGCCGATTACCAGGAGTATCAGGGCAAGAAGATATGCGATACCTGCGTTCCATCCAGAATATCTGGTTGCCCAGAGCAGAAGGGGGATCCAGAGGAACCAGGACAGGACGTACAGGATCTTCATCAGGTCACTTTTCCTGCTGAACTTGTGAAGGGTGTAGAGCAGGACGTAGTGAGGGAAGAACCAGACCAAGATGTCAGTCTTGTTCCAGATGGCAAATAGCAGGAAATACGTAATTCCCAGGAGTGCCTCAAGGGGGTATTCCCTCAAGCTTCCGGCAAGACCGCGGCAGATACCCTTTATTCTGTTTGATAATCCGGTCATTCCCCATGGGATTTGATGTAGTCCAGGCACTGCTGCTTTGTGTCGTCAAAATCGTCCAGCAGGTATCGTCCGCCTTCCTTCACGAGTTTTACTACGTGAGGGGTATTATCCTGGAGAGTAATCTTCGCGATAAGGCTGTCCCCTTTCTGCTCGACCGACTTGACCTTGAATTCTGGTTCTCCATCCTGCCCGGAAACGAAATAGTAGAGGAACTCTTCGTCCCCTATCATACCATCGTTTTCCGGTATTGCGTCGAGGGCCCCGGAATAAGCGTCATAGTAGCTTTTGGTAAGGTTTTCTCCGGCATCATCCCTCAGTCCGTGGTCAGGAATGTATTTGCACATGTCCAGGACTATGGCTTTGAGTTCCTTATCGCTACGCCCGTCGCAGGATGTGACGGCAGATAATACCACGGCCATTACAGCCGTAGTAAATATGATTCTTAAGGTTTGCATTTCAATTCAAATTAAAGGCTACTTCTTTGGCAGCTGAAGGATTACCTTGACGGGGAAGTGGTCGGAGGGAGTACGGGCCTGGTAAGCCTGGAAGGATATTTCCTTAGGGAAGTTGCCGTTCTCGTATTTCTGGGCCTCCGGAGTCATCGTGCGGTAGGTGTCAGTCAGGACACCGTAACGGATAACCCTTGTCTGCGGAGAGACGAAGACGTGGTCTATCCTGCTGTTGGTGAAGCTGTTGGGATCGAATCCGTTGGCAGTTCCGTCCAAGGCGTAACGGATCTCGCAAACCTCATAGCTGTCTGCAAGGATACCGCTTTCAACAAACACGTTATAGATTGGATTGGTCTGGTCCACGTTGAAGTCACCGGTCAGGACCACTGGCTTGCCCTTGCAGATCTCACGGATCTTGCTGACCACTAGCTTAGCGCTTTCCATCCTGGCCTGTACTCCGATATGG
>CAMHFA010000149.1 GCA_946184255.1 uncultured Bacteroidales bacterium | reverse complement strand
ATTTGTCATAAGCCAGAAGGATGACCTTCTCGACAGGACCACTGTCTATTACTATCACAGGTTCAAGTAGATCCTGCTTAATCTGTCGGGGTACCGTGACTCGAACACGGGACCCTCTGCTCCCAAAGCAGATGCGCTAGCCAACTGCGCCACACCCCGATTTGGATTGCAAAGGTATTCCTTTTTTCGCAAAATGCCAAAAAAGAAGTATCTTTGAGACCTGATCATAGAGGCTAAAGGTATTGAAAAGAGTTTCGGGGACCTGAGAGTCCTCAAGGGGATTGATTTCCATGCTGACAAATCGGAAGTAGTTTCCATAATGGGAGCATCCGGCGCAGGGAAGTCAACCCTTCTTCAGATTTTGGGCACTCTGTCCACCCCGGACGCCGGTTCCCTCTCGATTGACGGAACAGATGTCCTCCATCTCGGGAGCAAGGATCTTTCAGCATTCCGGAACCGCCGGATCGGCTTCGTGTTCCAGTTCCATCATCTTCTCCCGGAATTCAATGCCCTGGAAAACGTTATGATCCCCGCCTTCATTGCGGGACGTTCAGACAAGGATGCCAAGGCTGCCGCTACAAAACTTCTCACGGAAATGGGACTTGGGGAGAGGATGGACCACAAACCTTCGGAATTGTCAGGTGGCGAACAGCAGAGGGTCGCTATCGCCAGGGCTTTGGTGAACGATCCCGCTATCCTGTTTGCGGATGAACCTTCGGGCAATCTCGATTCCAAGACAAAGGCTGAGATCCACCAGCTTTTCTTTGACCTCAGGCAGAATTACGGGCAGACCATAGTCATCGTTACCCACGACCCGGAACTGGCTGCCATGTGCGACCGCTCACTCTTCATGCGTGACGGTCTCTTTGTCGAGGAATAAATTTCCTACCAGCCCGTAAGATTGAATAAGGCTGTTGGCAGGAGCAGCAGGAAGCCAAGTACCAGCAGCATCAGGACCATTTTCCAGATCCATTT
Organism: uncultured Bacteroidales bacterium; assembly: GCA_946184255.1. GTDB lineage: Bacteria > Bacteroidota > Bacteroidia > Bacteroidales > UBA932 > Cryptobacteroides. Next base: position 3,117 of record CAMHFA010000149.1, on the reverse strand, counting down.
CACCCATTTTGAATAAGGTATCCTGGCCATCGCCAGAGCAGCCACCAGGACACCGGAGGTCGGGGTGATCATGTTTGTAAACCCATCTCCGAACTGGAAGGCCAGAACCATGGCCTGGCGGGAAACTCCTACCATGTCGGAGAAAGGTGCCATGATAGGGATGGTGATCGCAGCCTTCGCAGTTGCGCTGGGAATAAGGAAATTGATAATAGCCTGGATGCCATACATCGCTGACAATGAGCCGACTTTACCGGTCCCGTCCAGGCCCTCCTGCATCGAATGGAGGAAACTGTCTATGATCTTACCGTCCTGGAGTATGACGATGATGCCTGAGGCAAATCCCACAACAAGTGCAGCCGAAAGGATGTCCTTCGCACCTGCCATCAGTTCATTGACGATCTTTCCGGAGGGAAAGCCGGCGATGAGCCCGCAGACAATTCCCATAGCGAGGAACAACCCAGTAATTTCGGGGAGATACCATTCAAAGCAGGTGACCCCTATTATTAGTGCTATGACTGTCAGTGCAAGAGTTGCGAGGACCCATGCCTGGCGTCGTGTAAGGGGCTCCGCATCGATAGATCCCACCTCTGAGGATTGCTTTTTTGTCTTACGGGCATATATTACTACGAAGATGACCAGCAGCACCGTCAAGATACTCCAGCAGAAGAACCGGTAGCCCATTCCGGAGAATAAGGGCAAGTCGGCCATCCCCTGCGCTATGCCAACCGTGAATGGATTCAGGAAAGCGCTTGAAAACCCTACGTTTGAGGCGACATAGACCACCAGCATTCCCATGAAGGCGTCATATCCCATTGATACTGCCAGAGGTACTACTATTCCCACGAAGGGGATTGTCTCTTCGCTCATTCCGAAAACCGCTCCACCCAGGGAGAACAGGATCGTGAGGGCTACCAGCACGATCTTGTCATTATTTCCGATAACGGAAATGAATCTCTTGATTCCTGCTTCGACCGCTCCTGTAGCATTAAGCAGCCAGAAAGCTCCCCCGACTACCAATATGAAAATGATGATGCCTGCCTGCTTGACAAAGCCATGGTAGATTGCCGAAAAGACCTGCCAGGTCTGCGGAACAGAGTCCACTGCTTCATAAGAGACCGTTCCGTCATCAGCCTTTATGTACTGACCTCCAGGCAGGACCCAGGTCATCACTGCACAAAGGACAATGATGACGGCGATTATTACATATGTGTTTGGAGTCTTGAGTTTCCTCATCAAAAATGTCACTTCTTTACGAACAGGATTCCGTCGGCATGGATGCCTGGTTCATCTGAGCGGATACTGATGCTTCCAGCAGTACCCTTCTCGAAAGTAAAGTCCCCGAGCTTGACCCATTCACCCCTGGTCTGTCCTTCGACCTGTAGGTCAGAACGATTGAAAGGTACAGTGGTCTTATTACCTGCATAATCGATTTCGAAATTGGTTGAAGCACAGCCGTCATTCTGCTGGAAAGCATAGACGGAATAGTCTCCGTCAAACTCTTCCGAAATTCTGTAGGTCAGTTTGTTTTCAGACGGATCTCCGTCATACCGCAGGTAGGTTTTCCCGTAAGCTCCGCTACCATAGATAACCTTCCATCCTTCCTTGCCTTCTATGTATTCAGATTCCTCGTCAATCAGGGTGTCGGGCTCCCGGCCGTCCAGACAGGGATCTGTGGCGTAAATCTCTTGGATACGTTTTACGTCAACTTCCTGGACGGAACCCTTCCCGGCCATTGCAGCTGCCAAGCCACAGGTTTGGCCCATCCCCATGAAAACAGGCTCCATCCTGATTGAACCGTAGGCGATATGGGTGGCGGAGAGGCACACGGGAACGAGCAGGTTGGTGCATTCCTCCCTCTTTGGAGTAAGGCTGCGGTAGGACACCGGATAGGGTTGGCTGACCCCTTTCTGCACGTCACCTTCGTTCTTGACCATAAGTTTTCCATCCTTTTCAATCACGAGTCTCTGGCAGTTGTGGGAATCCATACCATAGGCCGCAAAGCCGATGCCGTCGGTGATTTCCGTCTTTCCTTCGCAGTCAGCCTGGGTGGCCACATATTCCCCGACCAGACGGCGGGCCTCTCGGATGTAGAGCTGGTGAGTCCAGTGCCCGGTACGTGTGTACTCGTCTTTAGGCAGGCCCCATCTGCGGATTTCGTTCTGGAGATTGGCGGGCACCCTTGGATCGGTCATGTAGAAATACAGGAGCCCGAGGGTATAGTCCTTGTGTGCCTTGATGATCTCATCCCTTTCATCCCAGGAGGCTTCCGGATAATTATGGTTCATTCCGATCATGTCTGAAGAAAAAGGTCCCCTGTTGTTGATGTCGGTCTTATGGCCCGGCATCAAGCTCCAGATAAAATAGTTATTCAGTATGGGATTCGGATCTGCCTCGAAAACGCGGGTGAGAAGTTCGTATCTTTTGGGGTCGTAGTTATCAGGCTTGTCGATTGGAATCAAGTTGTCCGGATCGTCCGTGAGGCAAATCCTGTAGTTGTAGGCCTGTACGCAGCCGTCTCCGGTTCCATCATTTTTCTGCGTTGCATCGCTGATCCCCCAGAGGAATCCGCTTGCAGGGTTGCCAGGTTCCACAAAGGGATCGATTCCGTCAACGAACTGATGCTGGTCCAGGAGTTGGAAGCCGTCCCAGGTCTCCCCATATTCGGAATTGTCTTCCCGTCCGACCCTGTAGCTTACTCCTGATACTGCCATCAGGTCTCCTTCGTAGGAGCAATCGATAAACTGGTCTGCTTTAACTGTAATTGTTCCGCCCTTCCGGTCGGTGCAGGTGATGGATTTGATTCTCGTCCCTTCCTTTGCGACTGATTCCAGGAACCAACCCTGCATCACCTTTATTCTTGGATTATCCAGGTATTGCATCAGGATCTCTTCCGCCACATGCGGCTCGAACAGCCACTGTTCCAATTTGCCGTAATGGTCGCCAAGCTTACGGTAGAACTGACGTGAAAGGCCGATCACTGCCTGTTTGTTTCCTATGTCGGTCTGGCCCAGGCCTCCGGTGGTCATTCCGCCGATGGTTACATCCGGGCAGATAACAGTAACATTACTGCCCATCTTGGCTGCAGAATATGCCGCGGTAGCGCAGGCTGAACTGCCG
>CAMHFA010000148.1 GCA_946184255.1 uncultured Bacteroidales bacterium | reverse complement strand
TGGTCTTTCGGACACCGATGGCCGGGATTGAGGATAATAGGTAAATGCATCATAGGACTGGTTCTCCTGCCCCTGATCCTATTCGCCGCTATCACTGCAGCACCAATGTGGATTCTATCCACTTATATATCAAACAAGATCAAGGACAAGGCATTTGTACGGACTGCACATTTCGGAGTCAAGTTTGCAATGATGCCATTGCTTCTTGTCATATGGGGACTAGTATTCTTCCTTTGCCTCCCGCTCAAAGCAGCGGTCGTGGCATTCATCCTATTCATGGGATCCTACACTGTCTTTTACGAGGCGGTCGAACGTGGACGTATCCTCCTTTCCGATATCCGCCTGTACTTCGGGCACAACGACCTTAAAGACCTTTATTCGCAAATACATAATCACATAATCAACTAATATGAAAAAGACTCTTCTCGCGGCCACACTCATTATCGGCTGCATGATTTCTTCAAAAGCCCAGGAAGTCGCAAAGACCGGACTGAATTTCGGACCTCTTCCTGCTGTTGGCTATTCATCTGACCTGGGATGGCATTATGGTGCCCTAACAGACATTTATTGGTACGGAGACGGCTCCACATATCCGGAATACATGTGGAAAGCCAATGTCGAAGTGTCCCGTTATTCAAAGGGAAATACTGTCCTTCACAGTTTCTTCGACAGCAAATACCTGATTCCTGGACTCCGCGTCTCGGCCGCTGTATCATATTTCGGCAACAACACCTATTCCTTCTACGGCTTCAACGGTGCCTCTTCACTGTATGTCCCAGAGCTGGACAGGATTACCGATGACGGACTTGGCTTTTTCATAATGAAGCGTGACATTTTCCGCATCATGACCTGCCTGCAGGGTAATATCGGCGACAGCAAGTGGGGATGGGCAGGAGGAATCACCTACTGGAACATGACTACCGGTCATGCCCGGAACAAGGGACTGACCGATGGTTCAACCTCTCTCTACGACCTCTATGTCGATAATGGAGTTATTCCTGAAGCTGAGAAGAATGGTGGACAGCATCTCGAATTCAAGGCCGGTGTAGTCTATGACAGCCGTGATCATGAAAACAATCCGACCCGCGGAGCAAACCTCGAAGTTTATGCTTTCGGCTCTCCGGACATCATCTCCAAGCATGACAACAACTACCTAAAACTGGCTGCCCACTGGAAACAATTCTTCCCCCTCGTCCAGGATCGTCTGACCTTCGGCTACCATCTCGCCTATCAGGGATTGGTCGCCGGAAGAGCCCCCTTCTATCTTCTCCAGAGCATCCAGTCTCTCAACATGAAACAGATCAACACCGAGGGACTTGGATCAACCTGCACGGTACGTGGTACGACTGCAAACCGACTGATGGGTGACAGCTACGCATGGTCTAATTTCGAGCTTCGTTGGAGTTTCGCCAAGTTCCGCTGGATCAACCAGAACTGGACCCTGGCAACCAACCCGTTCTTTGATGCCGGTATGATAATCAAGCCTTACAACCTGGATGAACAGAAAGCCGCAGTCTCCAAGGTTCACGGCAATCTGCCCGGAACAGACTATGAACTGGCGAAACTGCTCTATACCGGAAATGCCGAAAAGCTCCACATGGGCGCCGGTATCGGACTGCACGTCATCATGAACCAGAACTTCAACATCAACTTCGAGTTTGCGAAGTGCCTGGATCCGAACGACGGAAACATCGGCATCAACATCGGCCTCAATTACATCTTCTAGGAATAAACGAAGAAAGGATAGATTCTGTTTCCTGCCAGAGACGAAGATCCAAAACCGGGTCCAAAAATCTGGCAGGAATTCTTTTACACTGATTCCCGACGAATAAACGATTCTTTTCTGGCGAGGACAGTGCTGTGAGTGCCGGCTGAACTCCCCTCTCCGGCGATTTGCACAAGGGTCGGAACAATCTGTCTGCAAGCGGGTCGAACCAGCGCCCCATGGAAATCATGTTGGAATTGACGATTCCCGGATCGGCCAGGTTGACTTTGAGTTCAGGATAACGCCTTGAGAATTCCTGTGAGAAACGAAGCAAGGCCAGCTTGGAACGGGCATATGTTCCCAACTGAGAAAAGTCCTTCAATTCCGGGCGGAGAGAGTTCTCACCGACCGAGACAAAGCGGCATGTCAGGGATACCATATTCACTATCCTGGCATCCTGATTCATTTTTGGGACAAGGAGCCTGGTCAGGAGATATGGCCCGAAGTAATTGACTGCGAAGGTGTTCTCAAGGCCGTCAGATGTTAGCGAATAACCCCTGCTGATGGTCCCAGCGTTGTTGAACAGGGCAACTACCGGTACGGTGCCAAGTTCATTCACAAATTCACAAACAGAACACATTGAGGAAAGGTCCAGATGCTTGATTTCAATTTCAGCATCCGGCAGCCTTGCCAGGATTCTGTCACGAATGGCACCTGCTTTTTCTATATTTCGGCATGCCATCAAAATGGATTGCCCCTGGCTTGCCAGTGCAAGGGTAGCAGCTGCACCCATCGAACCCGAAGCGCCGGTGATTATGATCCTACCGTTCATATTCCATCCTAAGGTTATCCACCCACAATGTGTTGCCGGGAGCTCCCGTGAAACCGCCCTGGCTGCCGGATGAGATCTGGAGGACTGCATGGGTACAGGGTGTTCCGGGAGATGCCCATCCTTCCTCACGGATCGGTACACGTTTCCCGCGGCTGTTCACCGCGTAAAGTGTCTTCTCCCCCGAAATCAGGCCCATGTAGGACCGATAACCGGACTGCTTGCTAGCATCGCCATAAACCACTGGAATACGATGGTTCTTAATCCATCCTGAGGTGCTTCTGCTGACTCGTAGCACAGCTGTTCCTACCCGTTCGGCATGGATTACGCCATCAGCATCTTCCCAACGACGCTGCAGAAACAACATGACCTGGCACGGGTCATCCCCGGGGAATTCAGTTTTCCTGAAGGTTGTTCCCTTGACTAGTTTACCTGTCGCAGACAAGAAGGCTTTGTAATCGACCAGGAGGGCTGAGGGGTGACCGGTGAATGGAAGCCCCCAGTCCATATTGCCGTAAGGATTCCTTACACCCGTTATCGGCTCGAACATCTTGCCCCAGTAAAGGGATCCGGTTGCAAGGACCTCAATCTCAACAAGGCCTGCCACCCGGCATGATGCAAACACAGTGGACAGCTTGGCACAACGACCATCAGGGCCATTGTCAGGTTCAACTGAAAGACTTGTCTTGGTCACTCCCGAGACCTTTGCATAGGCGTTGGAAGATGCCCAAGGAGTCCTTGTATAATCATAGACCTTATTCCCTTCGATTACCTCATCGGGACCGGGCAGATACAAAGTCTTAACCTCTCCTCCAAGGATGGCTGATTCCTTGATATGGCGTACCGTCCAGTGCTCGAAATCCCCGAACGGGAGCTTTTCGACACGCTGGGCAGACAGCGGCAGGACGCACGCCAGAAGGGCCAGGAGACTTACTTTAACCTTTTCCATATCTTGGCAATCAAAGGGTCCGGGATAGAGGCGATCAGAGGCGGCAGCCAGATATTCATGAAAGCGGGACTCAGTACCCTGCGGCCACGGAAAAGGGCTTTGAGCGAGCGTCTGACGAGCCACTCCGGCCTTCGGATAAGACCGATCCTGACTCCCAGATCCATCAATTTAGGGTCAAGCCGGTAAAGAGGTGTGGCTATGGCTGCCGGGCAAACCGTAGTCATTTTCACACCATAAGGTTCCAACTCATAGGAAAGAGAACGGCCGAAACTGCGGAGATAGGACTTTGTAGCTGAATATACGGTTATTCCAGGAGCGGGGATCCTTGCCGCCATCGATGAAACGTTGAGGATATAACCTGTCCCCCGTTCTTTCATATCCCCTCCGAACAAGAGGCAAAGCCTGGTAATAGTAGAAACATGGAGGTTGATCATTGCCTGGACCCGGTCCAGGTCTCCTACGTTCAGTTCCTTGAAAAAGAACATTCCGGCATCATTGACAAGGACATCCGGGACCAACCCTTCCCCAATGCACCACTGATGCAGTTCATCAGCCGCATCTGCCCTTGAAAGATCCTGGAAACGGGTCTGGACAGTCACTGGGAACTCAGTCTCGAGCTTGGATGCAGCTGTGA
>CAMHFA010000147.1 GCA_946184255.1 uncultured Bacteroidales bacterium | reverse complement strand
TGCTGTCCGCGTTCTTTTTCTTTGCGGATACATCCATCATTGGCAGCACCATGAGGGCTGCCATGAGGAAAAAGAAAACTCTTTTCATAATTTTCGGATTTCGAATCTAGAAGATCAGGGTAGCCGTAATAGGATAGTGGTCGGAGATATACTTCCTCTCCATGTAAGGCTTGGTGATGGTCTCGTACTCAGTGCAGGAGCTGAAACCCTTGTACCAGATAAAATCGATGATGCTGTTAGGATTGGCCTTGCCCCAACCGTTGAAGGTCTGGTGGTGGTCGGTCTTGACAGCTTCCTCACGGGCGTTCTTCATCATCTTCTTCATGTCGTCGAATTCGGGACGGTCGATAGTCATGTTGAAGTCACCGGTGACGATCATCGGAAGACCCTTGGGATTGATGCTGTCTATCCTGTCGACGATGAGCTTCATTCCATTCTTGCGGGCCTCCCAGCCGACATGGTCAAGATGGGTGTTGACATAGTAGTATTTCTTGCCGCTGGCCTTGTCCTTGAGCAATGCCCATGTGGCTGTGCGGAAGCAGGCGGCATCCCATCCCATTGAAGGAACTTCCGGAGTCTCGGAGAGCCAGAAGGTTCCCCATTTCAGGAGTTTCGTGGTTTTCTTGTTATAGAAGATGGACATGTGTTCGCCCTCATGCTTGCCGTCTTCACGGCCGACACCGACGCTCTTGTAGTCCGTGCATGCCTCTTCGAGGTACTTTACCTGGAAGTCATAGGCTTCCTGGACACCGAAGATATCCGGCTTCTGGTCATCGATCATCATGGCAGATGCCGGGTAACGGAATTCCCAGGAATTGGTACCGTCCTTTGCCACACCCAGGCGGATGTTGTACGAAATAACTTTGACGTCCGCGGACTTTTTCTTCGCGGAAACACTCATAGGCAGGATCATGAGGACTGCCATGAGGAGTAAGAAAGTTCTTTTCATGATGGATTCTTTTTCGGTAACTACAAATTTAACAAATTGTGCTAATTTTGTGTAATTAATAGTCAAAAAAGTAATCCCATGGCAGAAGAGTCTTTCAAGGAATATGGCAAGGAAGAGGCAATCGTCCTTCTTTTTGAAGGGACCGGATTCGATCGCGAAGAAAAACCCGCTTTCGAGGCGGCTCCAGGCAGCACTGTGGTCAATGCCTCACGTTTTTTCCTTGAAGGGATAGATTTCGACCTGACTTATTTCCCGTTGAAACATCTGGGCTACAAATGCGTCGCAGCCCTGGCAGGAGACATCTATGCATCCATGGCCCATCCAAGGACGCTGTCCGTCAAACTGGGGCTCTCTGCGAAGCTGGACTTCAGTCATGTCAGGGAACTTTGGAGCGGAGTCGTCACGGCTGCAAGAGAGCATGGTTTCAAGTCTTTGGATCTTGACCTGGTACCTTCTCCCAACGGACTTTCTGTCTGTGTTTCCGCTGTTGGAGAGGAATTCAAGCTGACCCGTGGCCGCACGGTCAAAGCTAGGAGCAAGGACCTGGTCTGTGTCTCCGGCAGCCTGGGAGCAGCATTTCTCGGTCAGCAGATCCTGGAAAGGGAGAAACGCACTTTCGAGAAAACGACAGACGATTCATCGCAGCCTGATCTCGAGAAGTACAAGATGCTCATCGGAAGCTATCTGAAGCCGGAGGTTCCGAACGGGGTAGTTGACCGCCTCGAGGAAGTCGGGATATACCCTTCCCACGGTTACCTTGTGTCCCATGGCCTTTCTGATGCCTTGAAGAGACTGGTCAGGGATTCCGGTCTCGGAGTAAAGGTCTATGCTGACAAGATTCCTTTCGAGGGTAACAGTTTTGCTTTCGGTAAGGAGATGGACATCGACCCGATCAGCGCAGCTATGAATGGAGGGGATGACTTCAGGCTTCTGTTTACAATTCCCATCCTTTCAGCTGAAAAGTTCCGCAGGGATTTTCAGACCTTCGACATTATCGGTCACCTGGCCCAACCAGAGGTGGGTGCCGTTCTTGTCACTCCGGAAGGAGTCGAACTGCCCGTCAAGGCCCAGGGCTGGAGGAACGAAGAATAATCTTCGGGTATAGGTGGTTTATGTTTAATAAGCTGATAATAAAGAGATTACAAATCACGGCATGTTCGTGCGTCATTTTATTTGCGGTGTCCTGCACCACCGGGCTGGACACCCAGATGGAGGCCGTCCTTGACCAGGTCGAGGAGGATCTGGGCTATGTAAACACAGTGGATGCAGGGAATGTCGCCAAGATGACCAGCTGGTTTGAACGTCGTGGGGACGATTCCCAGAAAGCCAGGGCACTCTATTGTCTTGGAAGGACACAGTACAACGAGAAAAGCTATTCTGCCGCAATCGTCAACTATACAAGGGCTCTTGAATATGCCGAAAGGGCTGGAGACTCCCTCCACGAAGGCCTTATCTGCAGGGATATGGCCAGGATCAGTGCCATTACCGGAAATCCGTCGGATGAAATCCTCTACCTTGCAAGGGCCTCCGAAGCCTTCAAGGATGCCGGTATCCCCGGAGAGTATCAGCGATCGTTGCTGGAAATAGGGCAGGCCCAGGCCTCTGCAGGTAAGATGGAAGCGGCCGAAGAGATATTCAAAAGCGTCCTTTTCGATTCCCACGAGATGAAGGACACCCTTCTGGAAGCAAAATGCCTGGAGTCATATGCTTCCCTTGCGGTGAGCAAGGACGTTCCGGACCCGGTCCTTGCAATCGACCTTCTCGGGCGTGCCGCTGACCAGTTGGGTTACCCTTTGGATTGTTCTGATAAGGGCATCCTGGCATATTCGTACTCATTGATGGGTGACAGTAAGGAAGCATGGAGGTGGCTCTCGGAAGCAAGGGCTTTGGCGGAGACCGATGAGGATGCAGCAGACCTGGATTTCCGGGAATATCAGATCGCTACCCGTTCCGGAGAGACCGCCCGTGCCCTGAAAGCTCTGGAAAGGGTTACTGAATATGGTAACAGGTCCCAGGCCGAGGCACTTGGAGAGGCGGTTTCTGCAAGCCAGAGGGAATATATCAAAGGGCAGGCAGACGTCCAGGCCGAAAAATTGCGTTCGGCAAAGATGAAACTCTGGTTGATTGCGCTCGCTGCGCTTGTCGTCGCCGCTTTGGTTGCAGCCTATCTTTATTTCCGTTCCGAGCAGAAGCGCATCCTGGAAGAAGAAAAGGCGGAGAGGGACAGGTATATGACTATTGCAGAGGATCTGCAGCAAGCCCTTCGACAGGCTCAGGGCCAAGTCGAGCCGCAGAAGGGCCCGGGCTTCGACGCCTTGGAGAGGCTCTGCGAACAGTACTACATCTACGAAGGGACGAACAACCTTCAGCCAAGGATCCTGAAAGAGGTAAAATCGATCGTCGAAGGTTTCCGCAATGACAAAAAAGTCCAGAAAAGTCTTGAAGACATTCTGGACTCTTCCAAGAACGGAGTGATGACCAAGTTGCATCGGGAGTTTCCCCAATGGAAAGAGGAAGATTTCCAACTCTATGCTTTCACGTCGGCAGGGTTCTCGAGCACCACTATCTCAGCCCTTATGGAAAAGGAGAAGAGCGTTATTTACAACCGTGTCTGGCGCCTCAAGGGAAGAATCTCCAATTCCGACTCATCCCTTAAAGAGTTCTTCCTAAGGTGTTTAGGAAACTAACTTTCTGAATATGAAGTAGTTTCCCGGATCAGTCACTCTTCTTTGCGTTCACCTTCACCTTCCTCTGCGTTTCCGAGCTGATGACCCTTACAGCATCCCCTAAAGGTTCGTAGGTACCGCTTTTAGACTGCTTGGTCCATACTATTATCACACCCCTCCCTTCAGAGGAATACTTTTTAGCGATCTCGCTGTCGTTTTTCTTAATAACCTCGATGCTTTTGATACCGTTGATGTTCAATTGATTGAATTCTTCTTTCGAAATAATACGCTCGTCATTCAAAACGTAAACAGGCTCAGGATGCTTTCCGAAACTGATCACCTTAGTGGTATCTGCGCTCGCTTTAATGCTTGATATAGATTTGTTTGTCAGGATTATATGTCTTTCGACAATTACATTTCCTTGCGTGACAGTCTCAATCTTATATGAATTCACATAAAGACCTTCCAACATGGAGCCGTCGAATTTTTCCACAAGGCTTCCATCAATAATGTACTGGGTC
>CAMHFA010000146.1 GCA_946184255.1 uncultured Bacteroidales bacterium | reverse complement strand
AGGCTTGCAAGTGCTCCAACGGCCACACCGTCGAGGAGGAGATTTCCGCCCAGACAGGTAAGACCGGTGAGAAGCATGTCCTTGCTTATTATGCAGCTCTCGAGGCTCCGTTCGTTGGACAGTATGTCCACTTCAACGGTAAGCTTGGTGCCATCGTATCCTTCAACAAGGTTGTTCCCGAGGATCTCGGAAGGGCTATTGCCCAGCAGATCACTGCCATGAATCCTGTTGCAGTCTCCGAGGATGACTGCCCTAAGGAGGTCATTGACAACGAGCGTGCTGTCGCAATCCAGAAGACCAAGGACGAGCAGGTCCAGAAGGCTATTGACGCTGCCCTCAAGAAGGTTGGCATCAATCCTGCCCATGTTGACAGCGAGGACCACATCGAGTCCAACACTGCCAAGGGTTGGATCACTCCTGCCGAGGCTGCCCAGGCTCGTGAGATCATCGCCAAGGTCGGTGCCGAGAAGGCCGCCAACCTTCCTGAGCAGATGGTCCAGAACATCGCCAACGGCCGCGTCCAGAAGTTCCTCAAGGAGAACACTCTCAACAACCAGGATTTCGTCCAGTCTGACGAGAAGATCTCTGTCGCCGACTACATCAAGTCAGTTGACAAGGATGCCAAGGTGGTTGCTTTCCGCCGCTATTCCCTGAACGACTAAGAGTTGCTCTGGACATAAGCAAAATAATGAACGCCGCGTGCATCACTGCAAGCGGCGTTCTCAATTCTAACCTAAAACTTAACCTATGAAAAAACTATTCAAGGTAAATTAACTGCAAAATGAGTGCCATGTGAGGCTTGTTTTGCAGTTTTTAGTTTTCCTGCAATCTCACCTTTATGATGCGGACCGGCATGACTGGTTTGTCCCTGTTGTCGGTCGCAACCTGGGCGATCCTGTCGATGATGTCGAAACCCTTTACAGTCTCACCATAGACAGTGTAGGCTCCGTCAAGCTGGGCACAGGCCTTTTCATCCTGGACAATGTAGAACTGGGATCCTGAGGATTCTTTCATGGGATTGGCCACATCTCCGCGTCTTGCGGCAGCAAGGGCGCCTTTCTTGTGCCTGTACTCAGGAACGAATTCAGCGGGGATCGTGTAGCCCGGTCCACCCTGGCCGTACTTGGCAACTGCGGCGGCAGAAGTGTCGCGTGTGAAGGGGTCTCCACCCTGTATCATGAACCCATTGATGACCCTGTGGAACAGGAGTCCGTCGTAGTAGCCTGTAAGGGCCAGTTTTTCAAAGTTTTCCCTGTGCTTGGGAGTCTTGCTGTAGAGTTTGACTGAGATCGTACCAAGGTTGGTCACGATGTCGAACACCGGTTCTTCCGGGAGACTTGCCATCTTTTCCATTGCTGTCTTTTCTTTTGCGGCTTGTTCCGCAGCGGCGATCGAGTCAAGTCTTGCCTGCTCGGCCTGGGCTGCGGCCTCGGCCTTCTTGGATGAATTGCCGCAGCTGAAAACCAACATGGCCGCTGCAGCGAGGGTAATTCCGAAAATCAGATTCTTCATATTCATGGAATTTAGAATTTACGGTAGTTGTAGCCGAGGATGTCGTAGATCTTGAAAGATTCTGCCTTCATCGAGGAAGCAAACCTGTCGAAGTTCTTGTCGGAGGATTTGCACCACTGGATCTCTGAAAGGGCGGCCATTCTCGGAAGGAGCATGTACTCGAGGTATTCGGGGGTGGCGATGTACTCGGTCCAGAGATTGGCCTGAACTCCGAGGATGTGCTTCTGCTGGGAAGCGTCAAGGCCGTCGAAAGGCTCGTAGCCATAGACTTTCTCTATGGGGAGGTTGCCACCGATGGCGAGAGGCTCCTTTTCTTTATCTTCGCTCTGATAGTAGTCGAAATAGCAATAGGTGTTGGGGGTCATGATGACGTCGAAGCCCAAGGCAGAAGCCTGGACACCGCCCTTGACACCCCTCCAGGACATGACTGTCGCTCCGGGAGCAAGTTCTCCTTCGAGGATCTCATCCCAGCCGATGATCTTGCGGCCATGGTCGTTGAGGAACTTCTGGACACGGGCCGTAACATAGCTTTGAAGGTACTGCTCAGCGGTGTGCTTGTCGTCTGCCTTGATTCCGAGGGCCTTTATCCTTGCCTGGCAGTCGGGGCACTTCTCCCACTCTGTCTTGGGGCACTCGTCGCCTCCGATGTGGATATATTCAGAAGGGAAGATTTCCATCAGCTCGGTGAACACATCCTCGAGGAAGGTGAACATGGCTTCCTTTCCGGGGCAGAGTACCTGGTCAGAGATTCCCCACCTGGTCCAGACCTCATAGGGACCGCCGGTGCATCCCAGTTCGGGATAGGCAGCTAGGGCTCCGAGCATGTGACCGGGAAGGTCTATCTCAGGGATAACTGTGATTCCCAGGGATGCTGCATAAGCAACGACTTCCTTGAGCTGTTCCTGGGTGTAATAGCCGCCGTAACGTACTCCGTCATTGGAATTGAAGTCCTTTCCGACCATGGTGCCGTTCCTGAAGGCACCGACCTCGGTGAGCTTGGGATATTTCTTTATCTCAATCCTCCAACCCTGATCCTCGGTGAGGTGCCAATGGAACTGGTTGAGTTTGTAGACAGCCATGATGTCAAGGTACTTCTTGACCTCTTCGACGCTGAAGAAATGCCTTGCGCAGTCGAGGTGCATACCCCTGTAGGCGAACCTGGGCTTGTCCTTGATCGAGACACAGGGGAATAGGAATTTCTGGTTCGGATTGATCCTGTCGCTGAAGATGGCGGGATCGGTCAGCTGCTTCAGGGTCTGGATTGCATAGAGGAAACCGTTGTAGGCGGAAGCCTTGACCACGCAATTCTTGGGAGTGATCTCTATTGAATATTCCTCTGCGCCAAGGGATGAATCATTGAGGAAGAAGAACCCCTTTGCCTTCTTTGTGTCGAGGGACCTCCGGAGTCCTACCGGAGTGGCGAAAGAGTTGGTCCTGCCGCTGACGAAAGTGATCTTGTCAGCCAGCTGGCGGATAAGGGCAGCGCTCCTGGAGTCGATTTCAAGATCGCAGTTGAAGTTCGCTCCGGCACCCTTGAAAGTGCCTTTTCCTATCTCTACGCTCTGTGGATAGGGGATGACATTGATGACTTTTTCCGTTTTTTGGGCCTGAAGGGCCATGGGAACGAGAAGGCTCACCAGAGCCAGGATTCTGAAATACTTTTTCATATATTCCTATTATCTTTTGATTCGGATTATCCGAGGCAATTTACAAAATTCCTAATAGATGAGCAACCCCAAAAGGCCACCTGCGATGAGTATGGGGATAGGCCCGATCTTGAAGAAGAGGGAGGCTATGACCGCTGCGGCGAACAGCACCCAGCTGATCCAGTCGGAGAAATTCTCCCTTACGATGCTGATGTCCATAGTCTGTAAGTTCCAGTCTACCTTGAACATAAGTATCAGGGCGGCGGCTCCGATGAGGCCTACCACTGCCGGCCGCAGCCAGCTCATGACTCCTTCGAATATCTTGTTGTCCTTGAATTTTGTGTAGAACCTGACTATTGTAAGCACGATCAGGAAAGAGGGAAGCATTACCGCCAGGGTTGCAGTGAGGGAACCCAGTATGCCCACAAGATGGCTGGCGCCGGCCTGGTGGATGACTTCATAACCTACGTAGGTGGCGCAGTTGATTCCGACAGGCCCCGGGGTCATCTGGGAGATTGCGACAATGTCTGTGAAAGCGCTTTCAGTGAGCCATGGATGGCTTACCACAACCTGTGCCTGAATAAGTGAGAGCATCGCATAGCCGCCACCGAAGGTGAACAGGCCGATAAGGAAGAACACCCAGAACAACTGAAGGAAGAGGACGGGATCAGACATTGCGGGGCCTCCTTTCCTTGATAAGGGTGAAACTCAGGGCAAGCACGATCAGTACCAGAAGGATGTAGATCGGGGAGAAATTCATGAAGGCAACCAGGAAGAGGACCACGAAACTGATCAGCCACGCCCACCAGGTCTTGTTTCCCTTCCTGGCCATGTTGATCATGGGAACCGCGATCAGCGAGACCACTACCGGACGTATGCCTTTGAATATCCTGATGACTACCGGGTTGTCCTGATAACCTGTGAAGAGCATGGCGATCAGGAGGATGATCAGGAAAGAGGGGAGTGCAGAGCCGAGGGTTGCGGCAATGCTGCCTTTGAGACCTCTCATCTT
>CAMHFA010000145.1 GCA_946184255.1 uncultured Bacteroidales bacterium | reverse complement strand
ATAGAACGGAAGTTTCCTAAACTTTAAATCGAGGTTCGATTCCTCGTGGGGCTACTGAAGGGAGCCAGGCAATGTTGCCTGGCTCCCTTCGTTTTTTTGTCCTGGTTTCCCACGATTTTTGTAGAGATTTGATGTAGAGTTATTTAGCTATCAAAAATGAGAAAGTGTATTTTAGGGCAATGTAGTTGACTTTTTGCGCAAAAAATGGTGATTTTTTGAAAATCACGAAAGAATTGTTAATTTTACATGAAAAACCATTTATTAAAACCATTTATTAATAACATGGACAGAAGACAATTCCTTTCTCTTTCAGCGACTGGAGCATTAGGTCTCAGCCTTGGTGCAGGATTGGTTTCCTGCGGATCGGACGGGAAGCCCGGCAGCAGGAAATGGCGTGACAAGTATTCAGTGATCATACTTGGAGATACTCATTTTGACACTGAGCCCGCCGATGTTTACCACTCCAACTATAATGAGCAGGTTGAATGGCTGAACAGGGTCCAGAGGGCTGAGTTTGCAAGGAACGGTGAGATGTGGCGCGAACGTTGCCCCAGGCTCGTCAAGCGTGCTGCGGAGCTTGTCGACAAGGACACCAGGATGGTCTTCCAGATGGGTGACCTCATTCAGGGTGACTGCGGCAAGGGAGAAGTTCACCAGAAGATGCTCACCGACGTGATGGACAATTTCAAGGGCCAGTTCGGAGGACTTCCTTTCATCACTGTCGTAGGTAATCATGACATCCGTGGAGTTGATGCACTTGAGACCTATCACAGGTTCATGCCCCAGAGGATGAGCCAGGAGCTCGGAAAGGAAATCACCAAGACGACCTTCGATTTCAATATAGGTCCCGATGCCTACATCTTCATCGATTTCAACAATCCTGATGATGCCGAAGTTGAGAAACTGCTTGAGGAGACCAAGGATGCCCGTTATACTTTTATTGTAGTACATGGACCTATCTTCCCTGCGGACAGTGGCAACTGCCGTTGGTTCTACCATGGTTCAGAAAAGGACACCGAACTTCGCAGGCATTTCCGCAGGTTGTTCGCCGAGCGCGATGCCATCTGCCTCTGCGGCCATATTCACACCACCGAGTTCTACGACTGGTATGGTGACGGCGGAAGGATCACCCAGATGACCATGAACAGTGTCTGGTCAAGGGATGAACTTGGCAAGTACGAGGTAGTCTCAGAGGGTGCTGCTGACTACGGTGAGCTTCGCAAGAAGGTAACAGCCCTTGACAATGGCACTGCTCCCAAGGATGAACAGGCTCTCTTCGACGAGTATCGTGCCGGACTGAAGCAGTACAGCCGTTCTCCTGCAGCAGGTTCCTATAAGTTGAACGTCTCCAAGTCCGGAGTCTCGATTGACTTCTATGCCGGTGATTCACAGGAGATCAGCAAGCAGTTTATCCTCAGATAAGTGATTCTCTTTATGCGGGCTTTCAATCATTTCCCCGGTGTTTCAAGACAACTTCTTTCGGTTGTCCTGGTTGCCGTTTTGATGATTGCGGCCGCATCTTGCAAGAATTCTTCTAATACCATTGCTGAGGACACTGAAGAGGAAGGGCCTTTCTTCACCAATCCTGTTATTGCAAATAACTGTCCCGATCCCAGCATAATCGACAACCGTGAACGGGATGGTTACTTCTATGTCTATTCCACTCGAAACGGAACTAACGGTACTTCAACAGTGGTTTATCTCCCAGTGTATCGTTCCACGGACATGATCCATTGGGAGCCTCTTGGCAATGCTTTCGGTGGACTCAACAGACCTGAGTGGGTTAGTGAAAGCAGTGTCTGGGCACCTGACATCAATTACATCAATGGTCGGTACGTCCTCTATTACGCCCTTGGCTGTTGGGACGAGTCTGACCGTTCTTCAAGTGGCGTTGCCTATTCCGACCGTCCCGAGGGTCCTTTCACGGATCTCGGGATGCTTGTTGATATGGAGACCCAGGGAGTAGGGAACTCCATCGACCCGAATTTCTTCGATGACGGCGAACATAAGTATTTGTTCTGGGGCAGTTTCGGAGCTAAGTCGGGAATATACGCCATTGAACTCTCGTCAGACGGCCTATCCTTGAAAGAAGGAGCCCAGAAGGTTAAGATCGGCACCAACATGGAAGGCACCTATATTTATAAGCGTGGGGACTGGTACTATGCTTTCGGATCCAAGGGGAGTTGCTGCAGTGGAGCTGAGAGTACTTACCACATTGTCGTAGCACGTTCCAAGAATGTACTCGGACCTTATGCCGGTCCAGATGGAAAGCTTTTGACTGATAGTAGTTTTGACAATACCATCCTGTTCGGAACCGATATTTTCAAGGGGCCGGGCCACAACGGTGAGATCATAACCGATGACAGTGGGCAGGATTGGATGGTTTTCCATTCATTCTGCAAGACCAATAACTTTAACGGCCGCTGCCTCCTGATCGACAAGGTCTTCTGGACCCAGGACGGGTGGCCATATTTCAGTCATGCGACACCTTCTTCATCAGGACATGGGCCGATTTTTAAATAATTGATAATTAAGTAATTACATTAACTACACATATACCATTTTTTACTAAACAAACCATTTAACAAAAAAACTTTCGCAATGAGTAAAGCATTAAGATTCTTCGCGATTTTGTCGCTGCTGCTTCCGCTCGGTCTCCGTTCCTACGAGGCAAGCGCCCAGCAGAACAAGATCACGGTGACCACAGTTGTCAAAGACAACGTGGGTGCTCTTCCCGGAGTCGGTGTCGTGGTCAAGGGAACGACCAACGGTACCATGACCGACGAGAACGGATCGGCTACGCTGAACAACGTACCCTCCAACGGGACACTCGTAGTCTCCTATCTTGGTTACACGACGGTCGAGGTGCCGGTCAACGGCCGTACCCGCATCGACGTGACCATGGAAGAGGACGCCCTCGCCCTTGAGGAGACGGTCGTCGTCGGTTACGGCGTCCAGAAAAAGGTCAACCTGACCGGATCCGTCTCCGCCGTCGATTTCGACAAGATCGCAACCAAGTCCCGTCCTATGGTGAACGCCACCCAGGCCCTCACCGATGCATCCCCGGGTCTGCAGATCATGCAGGGCCGCGGTATGCCTGGCGACGAGGCCATCTCCATGAACATCCGTGGTGTCGGAACCCTCAACTCCTCCGGTCCCCTCGTGCTCGTCGATGGTATCGAGCAGGGTATCAACACAGTCAACCCCGCCGACATCGCCAACGTCTCCGTCCTGAAGGATGCAGCCTCCTGCGCCATCTACGGTAACAGGGGTGCAAACGGTGTTATCCTCGTGACCACCAAGAACGGCAGCAAGGACGGCAAGATCTCCGTTACCTATGACGCCAACTTCGCCTACAGCGAGCCGTTCAAGGTAATCCACACCGTGGAGAACTATGTCGACTACATGAACCTCTTCAACGAGGCTCGTGATAACCAGGGTAAGGCCCACATTTACTCTGATTCCAACATCCAGAAGTGGACTGCCGCTTCCAAGGATCCCAACGGAAAGCTCGATGCCAACCAGGCTTATCCCAACTTCGTCGCCTATCCTAACATCGACTGGTGGGATTACATCTACCTCAACCAGTGGCAGCAGACCCACAACGTTTCCATCAGCGGCAAGGAGAAGAGGAGCGGCTACACCATGAGTTTCGGTTATGTCGACAACCCGGGTGTCGTCCGTAACGCTGGTTACAAGCGCTTCCAGGGCCGTGTCAACCTCTACAGCGACGTCACCAACTGGCTGCGCGTCGGAACCCGTATCAGCGGCAACCGCACCAACCACGACGTGAGCTCGATGAGCTCCGGCTTCTTCGGATCCCTCTCGACCCAGAAGATGGTCCCTGCGACCTATCCCGAGTACGACGGCAAGTACGGTGCCCCTGAGTGCGACCAGGAAGACCCCCAGTCCCACAACCCTCTCTGGGATGCCGACGGCAACGTGGGACATGACTACAGGACCAACCTGGTGACCGACTGGTACGCCCAGGTCAAGTTCCTTAAGCACTTCACCTACAACTTCGATTACTACTACACCGACAACCGTCGTGAGAAGAAGACGGCCCCGAAGCCCCTTGGTAAGTTCTCCTTCCAGAAGAACGCCTACACCACCGGTGCCGACGACCCTTCCACCCTGTACACCTACATGTACTACACCCGCAGCAACCAGT
>CAMHFA010000144.1 GCA_946184255.1 uncultured Bacteroidales bacterium | reverse complement strand
ACACGCCGCCATGAACAATTCCCGTACCGTAACATTGGGCGATGCAGTAAAGGAATCCCGTCCCACCGCTTTCTCCACCTTGGTGAAACCGGCTGGCTCGACATGTAACCTTGACTGTACCTACTGCTATTATCTTGACAAGGCAGTGCAGTATGGCGGAAAGGAGGCTGTAATGAGTGACAGCCTCCTCAGGGAATATATCCGCCAGTACATCACTGCCAATGCCGTGGATGAAGTCAATTTCTGCTGGCATGGCGGAGAGCCTCTGCTCCTGGGACTGGATTTCTATCGGAAGGCTATGGCGTATCAGAAAGAGTTCTCCAACGGGAAGAGGATCGTCAACACCATCCAGACCAATGCCACCCTTATCGACGAGAGGTGGTGTGAACTTTTCAGGATGAATGATTTCCTGGTCGGTGTCTCCCTGGACGGACTACAAGACATCCATGACGGATTCCGGCTGGACAAGCAAGGCCGTCCCACTTGGGAGAGGGTTATGGCTTCGGTCGATATGCTTAAGCGGTTTGGGGTGGAATTCAACACCCTTAGCGTGGTCAATTCCCGTTGCGAGGGAAGGGGCAAGGAAATATATTCATTCTTCAAATCGATAGGGAGCCATTTCATGCAGTTCCTTCCGGCTGTCGAGCATGTGGTTGACAGGGAGGATTTCCACAGGCCTGTGATAGTTTCCCCGGAGACGGAAGGAGCACGGCTCGCTCCGTGGAGCGTGAGTGCAAAGGGTTACGGCGAGTTCCTCTGTGACATTTTTGATGATTGGGTGTTAAGTGACGTTGGACAGTTCTTTGTCCAGATGTTCGATGCCACCCTGGCACAGTACTGCAACGCCCAGCCTGGAGTCTGCTCGATGTGCGAGACTTGCGGTGACTGCCTTGTCGTTGAGCACAACGGGGACGTTTACAACTGCGACCATTTCGTCTATCCTGAATATCTGCTCGGGAACATCCTCGAAACCCCTCTGGTGGAAATCTACAACGATCCTAAGCGCTTCCGTTTCGGTGTTGCAAAGCGGTCCAGCCTGCCCCCGGAGTGTATGAAATGCCGTTTCTATTTCGCTTGCAGGGGTGAGTGCCCGAAGCATCGTTTTGATAAGACTCCTTGCATCGGACTCAAGGCCTATTTCCGGCACACCCAACCATATTTCGAGAAGATGAGGGATCTTTTGTTGTTGAAGAAAGCACCGGCAGGGGTGATGAACTGGGCGCGTAAAAGAATGTTGGAAGATGGAAGATAAAGTTAGAAAGTTGCTCGTCGGGTGGGCAGAGACCTATAATGACCCCAAGTATTTTGAAGAGGATCCGATAGCGTTCCCGAGAAGGTTCTCTGAACTTGAAAAGGCAGGGAAGTGTTCGGTAAGGGACGTTGAGGTCGCTGCTGTTTTCGCCGCCCATTTTGCCTGGGGAAGGAGGGCTATGATAGTCAGGGATTGCGGAAGGCTTTTCGATGAAATGTCATGGAAGCCCTATGACTATGTGATGAGAGGCGACTGGCGCTGCGATCCGTGCAGCATCCATCGCACCGTTAAATGGAGCGAGGTGGCCGCGATATGCTCGCGGATCAAGGCCGTGTACGAGGAACTTCCGAGCCTTGAAAGCCTCTCCCAGGACGAGATCCGTGTCAGGATTTACGGCCAGAAACCGGACTTGAAGGCTCCGAACAAGAAGATCAACATGATGCGCCGCTGGATGGTGCGCAATGACGGCAGGGTCGACCTAGGTCTGTGGAAGGACACCGATCCGGCATCACTTCTGATCCCTCTTGATGTCCATGTCTATGACGAGGCCGTTGCCCTCGGTCTTACCAGTCGCAAACAAAAGGATATAGTGACAGTAAAGGAAATCACCGGGGTGTTCGATGACATCTTCCCCGGTGATCCCTGTAAGGGTGACTTTTCGCTGTTCGGCTACGGGGTCACCCATCCCAGATAATAGTTCTAATCCCTTGTCGCTGCCTCAAGTTTCTTCAGCATGGCGAACATGACGAGTCCAGCCGCAATGCAGAGAGCCATGAGGATTCCCCAGTTAGCTGTGAGGGAGACCTTCTTCCAAAGGAGTCCCGGAATCGAGCTGAGGTAGTTTCCGACAGCAGTGGCAGCGAACCACAGACCCATCATCAAACCTTTGTACTTGGGAGGAGCTACCTTAGAGACGAAGGAGATTCCCATCGGGCTGAGGAGGAGCTCTGCGAATGTAAGTACCAGGTAGGTGCCCATCAGATAGGTGGGAACAACCGGGTCGGGAGAAACCGTACCGTTGAGGGCTGCAGGGGAGGCCTGTCCCTTGGAAGCGAAGATCATGACCAGATAGCCGAGGGCTGCCACGAACATTCCCAGGCAGATCTTCTTAGGAGCTGAAGGTTCCATTCCGTCAGGATGCTTTTCTGTCTTCTTGTTGGCCAGGGCGCTGAAGATTGCCATGGACACAGGAGTCAGGGCAACTACGTAGAACGGGTTGAACTGCTGGAAGAGCTGGGGCTGGATGTCGAGAGGGTTGGCGAGTCCGCTGTAGATCCAGTAGGCGCCTGCCCAAAGTGCTGCAGTCACGATTCCACATATGAACTTACCCTTGGCCTTTTCGGACTGGAATATACCGAACAATGTGTAGATGGACACGGCGATCAGGAAGAGAGCCCAGATGTTGAATCCTATCCTTGTCCAGCCTGTAGCGATGCTCTGGGTGTAGTCACGGGCGAACCATGTGAGAGACTGTCCGTTCTGGTGGAAAGCCATCCAGAAGAAGATCACGACAGCAAACACAAGGCAGAGGGCGACCACGCGCTCCTTGGTCTGCTTGGGAGAAAGATCCACATAGTTGGATCCGGTAGCCTTTGCCTGTTTGGCGTTGACATCGGCATGCTTGAACCATGCTCTGCAGGCGAAGTAGATCGCCATGGAGACAATCAGGGAAATACATGCCACAGCAAAGCCCATGTTGTAGGAAGAGGAAAGCTTCTCGATATAGTACGGGCAGAACTGGTCGAGTCCCATGCTTGCAGCCTGGGCTCCGGGCATCTGGCCCATCAGGTTGGTCAGTTCGGCTGTGCCTTCAGGAGTGATGGTACCTGCCATGTGCTGGTGTGCAAGTGCAGGGATGGCTGCCTTGTAGATCAATCCGGCCTTGGCCAGGAACCTGTTGGTGATAGCTGTAGCGGCGGAAGGGGCGAACATGGCACCGATGTTGATTGCCATGTAGAACAGGCTGAAGGCGCTGTCCCTCTTCGCTGAATACTTCGGATCGTCATAGAGGTTGCCTACGAGCACCTGGAGGTTACCCTTGAACAGACCTGTTCCGACCGAAATCAGGAGGAGTGCTCCAAGCATGACCGCCACACCGAAACCGTTGGCAGCCGTAGGTACGGCTAGTACCAGATAACCCAGGAACATCACGCAGATTCCGGTCACGACGCACTTGCCGAAACCTATCTTGTCGGCGAGCCATCCACCGACCACCGGCATGAAGTACACAGCGGCTAGGAAAATTGAATAAACCTGGCTGGCCGTAGCCTGCTCCCAGCCGAACTTGGCCTGCAGGAACAACATGAAGATAGCCAGCATAGTGTAGTAGCCGAAGCGCTCTCCGGTGTTGGCGAGAGCCAGGGCGAATAGACCTTTTGGTTGTCCTTTAAACATATTTGAATACTGTTGGTTTGAAATCAAACGATTCACTAAAATACAAAAATGTCTCTAGTTCTCCAAATTTATGAGAATTGAAGCGGTTTTGTTATATTTGTAAGTTACGAACTGTTAAACGGGATGATGATCGGAACAATCATATTGCTGGGACTCATGCGGGCGCTTGCTGCTCTTCCGCTCAGGTTCCACTATGCATGTGCCGGATTCTTGTCATGGTTGTTGAAGGATGTCATCCACTATCGCCGGGATGTCGTGATGACAAACCTCTCCAGGTCTTTCCCGGATAAGAAATACAAGGAACTGAAGGGAATAGAGGTCAGTTTCTACAAGCATTTCGGTCGGATCCTCGCCGAGACCATTTGGTTCGGAGGATGCAGGAATCCTGAAAGGTTACGCAGGGAGCATCTTGTGGAATATAAGAATATCGAAGTTTTCGAGAAAGCATATTCGGAGAGCAAGGGGGTAGTGGTCATGAACACGCATTTCGGGAACTGGGAGTTGATGGGTGGATGCCTGAACTACGATTACCGTGAAG
>CAMHFA010000143.1 GCA_946184255.1 uncultured Bacteroidales bacterium | reverse complement strand
ATTATCTCTTCAAGGAAATTCAGTTTCTTGGTCTCTTCCATTTCGATGTCCTTTAACAACTTGCAAAGTTACAAAAAATGTTACTTTTGATTATATTTGTAGATAAGATTAATGCTCCTGATATGATCAAGTCAATGACAGGCTATGGCAAGGCCGAAGCCATCCTGGAGGCAGGTAAACTCACCGTCGAAATAAAAACCCTTAACGGAAAGAACTCCGATGCCAACATAAAGACCCAGCTTATTCCTAAGGACAAGGAACTTCTCATCAGACAAAAGATAGCAGAGTCCCTCCAGAGGGGAACCATTGATTTCTTTATGAGCTGGGAACCTGGTGCAGGTGCCGCCAGGAAAATCAACCCTGACCTCGTCAAGGAGTATTTTTCCCAGATGAAGGAGATCCGGAACAGCCTGACCAGTTACCGGGCGGCCAATTTCGGGGACCAGTCCAGGATGGACAATGAGTTGCTGGCCAACATCATGCGCTTCCCGGACGTGATTGACAATTCCAGACAGGACGTAATTACCGAGGAAAACTGGCCGCTTGTTGAAAAGGCTGTTGATGAGGCGCTTGCCGCAGTGAATGAGTACAGGTCCAAGGAGGGAACTGCCCTTTACAAGGATGTTACTTCACGAGTGGGAATGATCATGGCCCTTGAGGATGAGGTTGAGAAACTGGAGGGAGAAAGGCTCGACACAGTCAGGGAGCGTCTTCAGAAAAACCTAGCCGAACTCGGGCAGAAAGTCGATCCTTCCAGGTTTGAACAGGAGATGATCTTTTATCTCGAGAAACTGGACATCAACGAAGAGAAAGTCCGGCTCCGTCAGCACTGCAAGTATTTCCTTGACACGATTGATGGAGAACCTTATCCGGGAAAGAAACTCGGTTTCATCATACAGGAGATGGGACGCGAAATTAATACCACCGGCTCCAAGGCCAACCATGCCGGAATCCAGAAGATCGTGGTCAGGATGAAGGATGAACTGGAAAAGGTCAGGGAACAGTCAATGAACATTCTGTAGCATGAAGGAGAACGTCATACTGATCATTCTCGCAGCGGTGGCGGTTCTCGCAATAGCCGCTATGGTGGTCGTGATACTTTGGAATGCCAGGGAGCGCCGGAGGATCACAAAGGATTTTGAGGATGCCGAGGACGTCCTTCAGGAACGGATTACGACCCTTACCAGTGAGAAGGCAGCGTTCGAGAGCCTTCTCTCCGCCCGGGAAGAGTATGAGACAAAGCTTCAGGAAGAGAGGGAAAAGGCTGAGAAGGCAAGGAGTGAAAGGCACGAGAAAGAGCTAGAGAACATGAAGGATGTTTTCAAGGCTCTCTCTGCCGAGAACAGCGCCGCTTTCAAGAGCCAGAGTGCAGAATCCATCTCCGAGCTCTTGAAACCTATCCAGGACAAGTTCGCAGAGTTTGACAAAAGCGTAAGGGAATCCCAGAAAGAAAGCGCGGCCCAGAGCGCTGCCTTGAAGGAAAACATTGAGAACGTCCTCAAGCGTTCACAGGCTGTGGGTGATGAGGCCAGGAACCTGGCAAATGCCCTTACCGGTTATTCCAAGGTCCAGGGTGATTTCGGGGAGATGCTTCTTACGGATGTCCTTAAGAATTCCGGGCTTGTTGAAGGGATCCATTTCTTTACCCAGGGTGTCATCACAGACAGTGAAGGGCATGAGATCAAATCGGATTCCGGGAGGACCCTCATTCCCGATGTCATGGTCTTCTATCCTGATGAGACGACCGTGATAATTGACTCCAAGGTCAGCCTCAATGCCTACAAGGAGTACATGGTCTCGGAAACAGTGGAGGCTAGGCGCAAGCATGCTAAGGCTCATGCAGAGAGTGTACGCAAGCATGTGGATGAACTCAAGGCCAAGGATTATGCGTCTTATATCCCAGAGGGCAGGAGGAAGGTCAACTACAACATCATGTTCATCCCTATTGAAGGTGCCTTCAGGCTCATGCTTGAGGAAGATCCGATGCTCTGGCAGGTGGCCAAGGATAACAATGTCTTGATAGTCAGTCAGATGACATTGATTATCGTCTTGAATATGATCCAGATGGCATGGAAGCAGGCAAATCAGGAGAAGAACATTGCCGAGGTTTACAAGACAGCCGAAGAACTGATGAGCCAGCTGGGAGGATGGATGGGAAGCTATGTCAAGATAGGGGAGTCGCTTGAAAAGGCCAGGGCTGCTTATGAGGACTCTTCGAAGAAGCTTTCCGAGTCCAACCAGAGCGTGATAAAGAAGATCCAGAAGCTGGAAAAGCTTGGCCTCTCTCCCAGGAAGTCCAAAGGCAGGATAAAGACAGGGACACGGCTTCAAGGTACTGAATCAGTGATTCCGTCGGAACTTGCAGCAGATGAATGATCATGAAAAGGATCCTTTTCTTTGCCCTGGGGCTTGCATTATTGATTTCCATCCTTTCATGCAGTAAGAGAGAGGAGAAGGTCTTCACAATCCCATATTCATCGGCTACACCACCCCTTGAGTCTTTGCTCACCGCTTCAGTGTGGGATGTGTTGCCACAGGTGACGGGGTTCCATGCTCCATGGGACGGGTTGGATGACAAGACAGGATTCCGTTGTTTCGTGACCGACAGTCTCTTCCTGTTCCGATTCGATGTCCTTGAAGAGACCCTGACATTAAAGGATGATTTCAGGTCGGAGATGGACGTGGGGCCTGAAGACAGGGTGGAGATATTCTTCTCCCATTCCGGGAAGCTGGATACTTACGTAGGTGCGGAGATGGATCCGGCAGGAAGGATGCTTGATTACAAGTGTACCTATTACCGGAAGTTCGACTACGACTGGAATTTCAAGACATTGGAATACCGTCATGAGATCCGTACCGGTGGATATTCAGTAGCCGGAAGCGTTACCCTTGATGAGTTGGCAGATTTCGGAGTTGACATGGAGTCAGGGTTCCTCATGGGTGTCTTCAGGGCAGATTTCCGTACGGACGGAGGGGTGAATTGGTACTCAATGAAGCTTACCGATGACAAGAATGCTGATTTCCATCAGCCCAAGGTCTTCTTCCCCGCCAGGGCAGACAAGGATTCCTGGTTCAAGATGAGGGGCGCTGTCCTGTCAGTACAGGATCTGGCCACAGTTGATTGGCCTTTGATTGCCAAACGCAGCGGAATAAACACCATTGGAACCCACATGCTGCCAGGCGAGGTCATCGGTTTCATGGAATCCGGTAAAGGAAAGGCTTTCCTTGACGAGTGCCGAAGATTTGGAATACATGTAGAGCATCAGTTGCACTCGATGGGGGAGTTGCTTCCCAGGGAGCTCTTTTCTGAAGACTCCACCATGTTCCGGATGGACAGACATGGCCACAGGGTTCCTGACTTCAATTGCTGTCCCCATTCAGAGAAGGCTTTGGAAATAATTGCTTCGAATGCAGCAAAGTTTGCAGAAGCGCTTCCTGCAACCAATCATCGTTACTATTTCTGGCTTGACGACAACTCGGAACCATGCTATTGTCCGGAATGCAAGGAGTTATCTGCGAGTGACCAGGCCTTGATCATAGAAAATAGGATGCTGGAGTCCATTCGCAAGGTGGACCCGGAGGCGACTCTTGCCCACCTTGCCTACCAGGCTACTTTGCCTCCACCGGTGAAAGTCAAGCCTTCTGAAGGAATTTTCTTGGAGTTGACCGACCTTGATGCTCCTGGGCGTAAGGGGAGGATGTCACATCGAGAGGCAATCGGCTATCTTGAAGATAACCTCAAAGTCTTCCCTGCTGAGACAGCAGTGGTCCTTGAGTACTGGTTGGACGTGTCCCTTGCAAGCGGATGGAAGAAGCCGGCCGTGAACCTTCCTTGGCATCCTGAGGTGTTTGCATCTGATCTGGAAACATATGCCGGTTATGGGATCAGTAACATCACGTCGTTCGCTGTCTATATGGATTCCACATATTTTGGATCGTACCCCCGGCAGACATGCCTTTCTGATTACGGGACGATGATGGGAGTTTACAGATAATTCCTATATTTGTAAATTGGATAAGTATAATCGGATGTTCAGGAAGGTATCAGACAAGTTAAAGGAGAAGGGATTGTCCATGAGGGCCAAGATCACCTTGAGCCTCAGTGCGATCGCTGTCACTCTTCTCGTGTCAAGCATTATCTCCATAATGGAGTATTCCAGGATGAGCAACTATGTGTCCGGTTTGATGACTGACAATGTCAGGAGCATCAATGTGGCACAGAAACTT
>CAMHFA010000142.1 GCA_946184255.1 uncultured Bacteroidales bacterium | reverse complement strand
TTCGCTGGTCCTGAGTCTGAAGATGTACAAGAAGCTCCACCCGAAGGAGAAATAGTGGATTGCCGGTTAAGGCCTTTAGCTTTCTATAACCTTCCAGAAACGGCGTGGCAAGGAAATATTCCCGACGTTAACGGCTCCGGCAAATAAGGGAGCGATCTCTTCCGGGGTGAATCCGGCTATTCCGCAACCTATCTCTGTCACAAGGAACTTCTTCTCCGGATGATTCCTGGCATATTCAATGAATTCGTCCACATAGGGTGCTATTGTCTCTACCCCACCCTGCATTGTGGGAATTGCATAACTCCGGCCTTGAATGCCGACACCTTGTCCCCAGATTGCTCCGAACTTATTGAAAGCAGCACGAGCCGCTCCACCACCATGGAATCCGGCAAGGTTCGACCCGAAAACGAACACCTCGTCCGGTTTCAGGGCTTGGATGAAATCATCCGTAATTCTTGAAGAATAATCCATCGCAGAATCGCTCTAAATTGGCATGATCACGAAAACCAGGGCATCCCATAAAGCATGACTGATTATAAGTGCAGGGAGAGCCTTGGGGAACAGGCGGTAGATGAAACCCCAGACAAGGCCGGCAACAAGGGCTGCCATAACCAGCATGAAGTTGAACGACCATATGTGGACGAGGGCATATACTGCCGAAGTAAGCAGGAAAGCCCAGTCCTCAGGGTGTTTCCCACCCAGAGTCCTTGATAGTGCCCGCTGTACATAGCCTCTCCAGAAGAACTCTTCAGCTGGTCCGATCAGGAATAATAACAGAAGACCGATTGCCCAGCCAGGCAACCCTTGCTTCATTGAATAGACGGCATCCACCTCAGGCCTGGCGAAATCGAATAACCAGGTGGAAGCCTTGTCACCTACCCAGAAGATTCCCCAGAGGACGAAAGCCAGAACAACTCCGCCAAGAATCTGCAACAACGGTCTTTCTATCTTGAAGAGTTCTGACCTGTCTCTGGTGAAAGCGAGTCCCAAAGATGTCAGGATCACTGCCGAACAGGACATCACAAGCCAGAAATTGGGAAGCCCCTGGGTCCAGGGGCTAAACATGTAGAACCACAGGAGAGCGGCTGTCGCTACTGCAATGAGCAGGTTTCTCCTGTCCTTTATCATAGCAGGCCGGCAATGATGAGTCCTATCGAGAGCAAACCGGAGAACACCATCTGGAGCTTGGCGGAAGCCTGGTCCAGGCCGCTCATAGCCTCAAGACCTTCCTTTTCGTATCCGGAAGCCTTCTTGAAGTTCTGCCAAGCAGGGACGGCCGCTATCAGGCTGATCAGGGCAAGCGGATGGAGCCATCCTGCGATGACCGAAACTACCACACAAAGGAAGGGAATCACCATATAGGCACGGTAAAGGATACTCGAGGCCTTGAGGCCAATGGCCATTGCGAAGGTCTTGATTCCTGCATCGCGGTCCGAAACAGTGTCGTAAGTGTTGTTGGCGTGCAACACCGAGACCGTTATTATTCCTATAGGCAAAGAAAGGATAAGGGCCTCAGGGCAGAACGTCCCTGTCAATGCATATGCAGTACCGAGGACAGTCAGGACACCGAATATGACGAATATGTCCAAATCTCCCAGAGCGTTGAATTTAAAGAAGGAATACAGCATGGTCAGCAGCACACCGACTCCACCGATAATGAGCAGACCGGGACCTGTCATCTTCATAATGACGAGGCCGACGATTATTCCCAAAAAGAAAAGGATGATGCTGAACCGGAGGTACTCCTTCGGCTCGAATTTATGGAAAACGAGATTCGGAACAGCGAAGGCATTCTCATTATCAACTCCGCTCCTATAGTCGAACCAGTCACTGAGGACGTTCCCGGCAGAATGAAGGAGCACTACCCCTAGAAGGCAGAGCAACAGGATCAGATAGGGCCTGAAACCTCCGGGGATAAGCCCACGGCTGAACAAATAGGCGAAAGTGGCTATGACAGGCATTGTAGAGACCGCGAACGACCAGTAGCGGGTTACAACTAACCACTCTTTTGCTGTGTGTTTCATCTCAATAAATACTATCTACGACTTTGTTGAAGTAATCAACGCATTTTCTGATGTCCGGAACCGAATTGTCCCAGTTGTATTCATATTCAATTGCAAAATAGCCTTTGAATCCCTGGTCCTTCAGGATGCCAAGCATGGCAGGGACATCAAGCACACCTGTCCCCCAGATTACATCATGGGAACCGCCCTCGGCATCTTCAGGGGCAATGTCCTTAAAGTGAAGGGAGATAATCCTTCCGTCCAGCCTTCTCAGGCACTCAAGCTGGTCAAGGCCGCACCTCTTCCAGTGGCCCACATCGGAGCAAGAACCAAGCCTCTTGGATCTCCCTGATATGGCTGTAAGGAGGCTGTCAGGTGTCCAATAGGTTGAAGGTTTCGGATGGTTATGGACGGAAACGGCTATCCCATATTCATTGGAAAGCTTTTCAACAATATCCCAATCCTCCATCGCCGGTTCCGCGGAAATATATTCAAGTCCCATCGACTTGGCAAACTGGAATTCCTCCTCCCATTCGGAAGGGGCAGAAGGGACGAAAACCCCAGAACCCACGATCTTGACACCCTTTGATTCCGCCAGACCGAGGATTTCCTTCCGGGTCGTTTCATCCATCCCGTAACCGAATACCTGGTCTCCCCACTTCTCTCCCAGGCGGTGACCCGGGTAAGCTTCGATGTACTTGACTCCGAGTTCCGCTGTCTTATCCATGGCCTCTTCCAAGGAGAACTTATGGAAGGTGTAGGACTGGACAGCCAGTTTCCATCCGTTCCGTTCGGCAACGCTCTCTTTCGGGGAGCATCCGGCAGCTGCCAGCAACATGGCAAAGACAGCCGCAGCGAGTGTGGTTATCCTAGTCATTGGGCATGTCGGGCAATGAATAACCGTTACGATAGGTGTGCCTTATCCATTCTTCAGCCATCATCTTGGCACTGAACTCTGCATAACGGCGGTCGAAACGAGGATCTCCGTCGATGACCTTGAAGTCATCATAATTGACGATCTTGATCTTGTCCGAATCTGAAATGTTGGTGAATCGCATGTTCTCCCCATCCCACTTGAGCTCGCGATGGAGTCCTGTCGGACCGGAAAGACGTACTGCAAGGACACCCATGTCAACCATCTCGGTGAAGGGACCGGACACCTGGAAATTGGAAGATGTCTCCACACGGTTCTCAGGAGACTCCTTGCATGCGCGGATCCAATCCTGCTCGTGGGCATTGGTACTCCAGATGTCTCCGTTGCCGCCGGGTACCCTTCGAAGGACCGGTGAAGGCTCCTTGAAGTAATCCATCAATGAATATGGCAGGAGAGTGGGCTTTAGGCCGTAGCAGCCGGCCATGATCTTGCCCTTGGTGCCAATAAAGAGCAGTCCACCGTTCTCATCCCCCATCATCACTCCATCAGGTAGTTCTTCCGGACGGTCCGGGAGAAGTCCGCCGTCGTACCAGTGTACCTTAACTTCCGGCATGCGGATATTGCCCTTGGGGGCCCTTGCCGGGAAAGTGTAGGTTATCATTTCGGCATGAGGCGGAGAATAAAGATTACTCAGGGTCGAACTGGCAATGACGCTGGTAGGATATTTTATTCCAAGGGCCATCACCACAGGGTCCATTATATGGCATGCCATATCACCCAGGGCTCCGGTTCCGAAATCATAGAAACCACGCCAGTTCCAGGGGGTATAGGCAGGATCGTAAGGCCTCATCTCGGCCGGTCCGATGAAGAGGTCCCAGTCAAGGGTCTTCGGCACCTTGACTCCTCCTGCAGGCTGCATGAGTCCCTGAGGCCAGATGGGACGGTCGGTCCAGCAATGCACTTCGTACACATCGCCGATAACACCGGACCAGATCCATTCCGAAAGCTGGCGGCAATCGTCAAATGAATTGCCCTGGTTGCCCATCTGGGTTGCAACCTTGTACTTCTTGGCAAGTTTAGTAAGGAGCCTTGCCTCATAGACGGAATGGGTCAGGGGTTTCTGGACATAGACATGCTTCCCGAGAGTCATCGCATGGGCGGCTACGACCGCATGGGTGTGGTCGGGAGTGGCCACGACGACAGCATCTATGTCTTTGGACATCTGGTCGAACATAACCCTCCAGTCCTTGAACCGCTTGGCTGATGGATAGTCATTGAAGGTCTTCATCGCATATGTCCAGTCCACATCGCACAGGGCGACTATGTTCTCTGTGGCCATATTCTTAAGATTCCTTCTTCCTACGCCTCCGATACCGA
>CAMHFA010000141.1 GCA_946184255.1 uncultured Bacteroidales bacterium | reverse complement strand
AGTGCGTCAAGTACGGAACCCGTCCTGACGGCTCCGTCGACTACGTCAAGGGAGCCAACATTGCCGGTTTCATGAAAGTCGCGCAGGCCATGCTTGAGCAGGGTGTGATCTAAAATATTTATTAGTGATTGAAACGGGCGAATCGGGTCACCGATTTGCCCGTTTTTATTTTATAATGCTTATATTTGCAAGATTAAAGAAAAGATAATAATTGAGTTAAAATAATATCTGAAATGGCTGAAACAACAATTGAAACAGTTGGGAAAAAGAGATTCAATGTAAAGTTTTGTATCCTTTTTCCCATAGTGCTCCTGGTTACGCTCTTTTTGTGGTGCGTTCCCACTTCCTTCTTCGGTATTGATGCCTTGACTGTCGCACAGCAGCGCGTTATTGCTTTGTTCGCTTTCGCGGCCCTGATGTGGATGTTCGAAATCATCCCCAACTGGACAACGTCGGTATTGCTGATAGTTTTTGCCCTCCTGACGGTTTCAAACAAGGGTATCGGTTATTTCTGCACCCCTGAGGCCGGACAGCTGGTCAACTACAAGAACATAATGGCTGCTTTCGCCGATCCGGTGGTCATGCTTTTCCTGGGTGGATTCGTACTTGCTATCATGGCTGAGAAATATGGTCTCGATGTAACCCTTGCCAGATTCCTTCTCGCCCCATTCGGGACGAATCCGAAGATGGTGCTCCTGGGATTTCTCATCGTCATCTCCATCTTCTCGATGTTCATGAGCAACACCGCGACCGCTGCTATGATGCTGGCTTTCCTCGCCCCTGTCCTTTCAGTCCTTCCCAAGGACGACAAGGGTAAGATCGGACTCGCTCTGGCTATCCCTATCGCCGCAAACGTTGGAGGTATCGGAACACCTATCGGAACCCCTCCCAATGCTACAGCTGTCAAGTTCCTTGCAGAGGCCGGAGCAGAGGTTTCCTTCGTAGAATGGATGAGCAGGATGATTCCTTTCGTGATCATCATGATCATTCTGGCCTGGATCCTTCTCCAGGTCTTCTTCCCGTTCAAGTCCAAGGAAGTAAAGCTTGAGATTCCCAAGAACAACAAGGTAAAGGATTGGAAGTATTACCTGGTCTGGATCACCTTCATCGGCACCATCGTACTGTGGGCTACAGAGCAGATCACCAAGATCAATTCCAACGTTGTCGCCCTTATCCCTCTTGCTGTGCTGACATGCACCGGCATCTTCACAAAAGAGGACATAAAGGAGATAAACTGGAGTGTCCTTTGGTTGGTGGCAGGAGGTTTCGCCCTTGGTACCTGTCTCCAGGAGACCGGTCTGGCCAAGGTTCTCATCGAGTCCATCCCATTCGGCTCAATGCCTGTCGTACTGGTTCTCGTGATCGCCGGCCTGGTTTGCTACTTCCTCTCCAACTTCATCAGTAACTCCGCTACTGCGGCCCTGTTGATCCCTATCCTCATCGTGGTCGCTGAAGGTATGGCGGATCCTTCCGCAGCCAACAATGCCCAGTTCCTTGCCGCCGGTGGTACCAAGGCCATGATCTCCTTCATAGCTGTCTGCGCCTCTACGGCAATGTGTTTCCCTATTTCAACCCCTCCGAATGCCATTGCCGCATCCACTGGACTCGTAGAGACCAAGGACATGGCCAGGGTCGGTATCATAATCGGCTTCGTCGGATTCATTTTCGGCTATTTCTGGCTCACCAAGATATTCCCGTTTGCATAATCAATATCAAGTAATATGAAAAGAATTATCACAGCCCTCGCGGTTCTTTTTGCCTTTGTCTCCCTTGGAGCCCAGGAGAAGCCCGCGACACTCAAGCTCTACGGCTTTGTCCGTAATTTCTTCGCTTTCGACACTCGTGAGAGCGTCGCAGGTACCGAAGACTTCTTCTTCTATGTTCCCAAGGACGAGAACATAGTCAACGGAGTTGACCTCAACCAGCAGTCCACTTTCCGTTTCGCCGCCTTGACGACCCGTCTCGGAGTCGATATCGTCGGATATGAGTTCGATGGTTTCAAGATCGGTGGCAAGATTGAGACCGATTTCTACAGCGGAGTCTCCGGAGTGACCGGAACCGCTACCCTGAGGATGCGTCAGGCCTATGCTACGATCGGCAAGGGTGATTGGCTGGTGACTGCCGGCCAGACATGGCATCCTATGGCAGCCGACATGCCTGATGTGTTCTCACTCAACACCGGTGCTCCTTTCGGACCTTTCGCCAGGACTCCTCAGGTCAAGTTCGATCTCAGCCTCTCTAAGACCTTCTCCCTCACTGCTTCAGCCCTCTGGCAGATGCAGTACACTTCCGCAGGTCCTGGTGGTGCCTCGGCAAACTACATCAAGTACAGCGGCATCCCTGAGATCTATCTGGGAGCCAACTACAAGGATGCCAATTTCACTGCCAAGGTGGGAGTCACCGCACTTTCCATCAAGCCTCGCTGGAACGACGGTACCAAGAAGGTCAGCGACCGCATCACCACCGTATCTCCGTTCTTGTTCGCCCAATACAAGGAAGGCCTCTTCTCTGTCAAGTTCAAGACCATCTATGCCCAGGCGGGTGAGCACTTCAATCTCAATGGTGGTTACGGAATATGTGACATCAACGCTGACGGCAGCTATGACTACACTCCGACCGTCAACTCTTCCTCATGGATCAGCCTGGCCTACGGAAAGAAGACCCAGGCCAT
Source organism: uncultured Bacteroidales bacterium (assembly GCA_946184255.1). Taxonomy (GTDB): domain Bacteria; phylum Bacteroidota; class Bacteroidia; order Bacteroidales; family UBA932; genus Cryptobacteroides. The sequence continues at coordinate 1,586 of CAMHFA010000141.1, read as the reverse complement.
CCTCTTCGGAGGCTTCGTCAAGAATTTCGGTACGGTGAAGGATCTTTACAGCGGAGCCACCGGCGCCGATGTCAAGTATGTCCCTGCATCCAACCTTTATTTCAGCAAGAACAGTTTCTCCAACATGAACATGATGTGGAGACTCACCCCGACCATCATCCACAACATCGGCAAGTTCGCTATCGGTCTTGAATATGAGGTCACCAGCGTTCAGTACGGTGAGTACAAGACTATCGGTTCTGCCAAGTTCATCGGCAAAAACGGCCTTGCAGAAGACAATCTTCACTGGATCACCAACAACCGTCTTCAGGGTCTCGTGAAGTTCACATTCTAATACTTAAATCTATTCCAGACTATGAAAAAGTCAATTATCGCATTGACATTGATGGCCATATTGCCCTTGGGCCGGGATATCCTGGCCCAGGACACTCTGGCTAACCTGAAGAACAAGATTACCCCTTACGGTTTCTTCAGGACAGCGGCTGTCTTCGACTCCAGGGAGTCCAAGGCCGGATCCGAGGATCTGTTCTACTTTGTCCCCATGGACTTGTCCTACAACCTTGAAGGGCAGGAAATATATTCCAACCCTTCCTTTAAGTCATATGCGATAACGACCCGTCTGGGGCTTGATGTTTCGGGCTACCAGTACGGATCCATGAAGGTGAACGGCAAGATCGAGACGGACTTCTACCTGATGAACGGGAGCACGGCTTCTCTCCGTCTCCGTCATGCCTATGTGAATGTTTTCTGGGATGCCATCGGTTACATGGAGAACAAGTTTTCCATCAAGGCGGGTCAGAGCTGGCATCCGATGGCTGCAGACCAGCCTTACTGCGTGAACGTCGAGACCGGTGCCCCTTTCACACCTTTCAACTGGAGCCCGCAGCTGATGTTCGACTTCACCATCCACGGGGGAGTGACACTTTCCGCAGGAGCCCTTTATCCGATGCAGTTCCTTCCCACAGGGCCACAGGGCGAGTCCGAGAGATACGTCAAGTACGGTCTCATTCCTGAATTGTATGCAGGTATATCCTATGCTGACAAATACTTCCAGGTCAAGGCTGGAGCGGATTTCATAAGCCTGAGGCCCCGAATCAGGACGCTGGACCACAACTATTCGGAAGAATTGCCCTATGATGAAGGATCCAGGGTCAAGGACCGTATCAACATGATCAGTCCATTTGTGTATTTCCAGTACTCCGAAGGGCCTTTCAAGTTCAATGCTAAGTCGGTTTTCGCCCAGGGAGGTGATCACCTCCGCCTGATGGGTGGTTATGCCCTGTATGACTGGAGGGATCCGTTCCAATACATGTACACCCAGTTGCGTTCTTCGGTTTCCTTCATCTCGTTCAGCGTGGGAAACAAGGTCCAGTTCATGTGCATGGGTGGCTACATGAGGTCTTTGGGTACACAGCATAACCTTCCCGTTGACAGCAATGACCATTGCCTTCCGTCCAGCATCTATTATTCATCTTTCGGCTCCAAGAACATAGCCCAGATGTTCAGGGTAACTCCGACCCTGGCCTACAATGCCGGAAAACTTACTGTAGCCCTTGAGTATAACAACACTTCTGTCCAGTACGGTG
>CAMHFA010000140.1 GCA_946184255.1 uncultured Bacteroidales bacterium | reverse complement strand
GGGCAAGGGGGATAATGTCATCCTACAACTCGGTGGACGGAATCCCTTCCAGCTGTAACAGTACCTTGCTCAAGGATATCCTCAAGAAAGAATGGGGTTTTGAAGGAATAGTAGTCTCCGACTATGATGCAGTGGACATAGTTCACAGAAGTCATGGGATGGCTGAGTCGAATGAAGATGCCCTTGCCCTATGTATGGAAAATGGTCTGGACCTCCAGCTTCACACTACTTCCAAGAATCTTCTTGACCTTGTCAAGGCAGGCAAGATCAGTGAGAAGACCATAGATGAGAGTGTCAGGAGGGTGCTTGGGATAAAGTTCGGCCTTGGTATTTTCGATGATCCTTTCGTGGATCCTGACAAAGCGGCAACAGTCGTCCGCAGTAAGGAGCACAGGGAGCTTGCGTACGAAGCAGCGTGCAAGTCCATGACGTTGCTGAAGAATGACGGCATCCTGCCTATCAAACCCGGAAGTGTCAAGAGGATAGGACTATACGGCCCTGCAGCTGATTTCCTCAGCCTGGGCGACTACAGCGGAGCAAGGGGCGGATGGAAAGGAGACGGGGTCACGCCGTTGCAAGGTTTGAAAGACGTTTATGGCGGAACTGCAGAGGTGATCCTGAACAAGAACGGTCAGGAGGTCAACTCTCTTGCCAGGACCTGCGATGTGCTGGTTTTCTTCCCTGCAATCACCGAGGAAGAAGGACGTGACCGCAGCAGTTTCAATCTTCCCTCTTCAAATGTTGTCCGTGAACGGGCCCAGACAAATGCAGTGATAATAGCTGACCAACAGGAGTCAATTGTCAGGATCGACCAGGAAAAGATGATCCGTGACCTTATCGCTACAGGCAAACCGGTGGTAGTCGTACTCCAGAACGGAGCTGTGATAGATGTCACGAATTGGCTGGACGGTACGGCGGCAGTGCTTGATGCCTGGTATCCCGGAGAGCAGGGAGGCAGGGCGATAGCGGACGTTATTTCCGGCAAGGTCAACCCGGGTGGCAGGCTGCCTTTCAGTTGGGCTAGGAACATCGGTCAGAACCCGATGTACTACTCCATAAAGCCCAGCGGACGCGGCTACGGCTATGTCGAGAATGACGGGAAGCCGCTCTGGCCCTTCGGCTACGGTCTCAGCTACACCACTTTCGATTACAGCGACTTCAACGTAGCAGTGTCCCTCGGTAAGGATCAGCCACTGAAGGTGTCCGTTAAGGTGACCAACACCGGAGAGGTGGAAGGAGATGAGGTCGTACAGGTTTATATCCATGACGAACTGGCAACAGTGGCCCGTCCCATGAAAGAACTTGCCGCTTTCAAAAGGGTGACCTTGAAGCCTGGAGAAAGCAAGGTCGTGGAACTTGAAATCCCCTACAGGAGGTTCTCCATGTGGGACAAGGACATGGTACAACGTGTAGAAGAAGGATGGTTCGAGGTGTGGCTTGGCCGCAATGCGGAAGAAAAGACCGTTGGAGACAGAGTATATGTAAATGGAGGAAAGATATGAGAAGTTTAAAGGTTATTCTAAGTGTTTTTGTGTTGCTTTCCGTGGCCTTCACGGTCAGTGCACAGGAACCTTTGTACAGGAATGAAAAAGCTCCTGTCGAAGAAAGGGTCAAAGACCTTCTCAGCCGTATGACAGTCGATGAGAAGATTGACCTGCTGAGAGCTACTTCTCCGGCTAACGAACGTCTGGGCATAGAGAAGTACTACCATGGCAACGAGGCCTTGCATGGCGTGGTCAGACCTGGAAGATTTACTGTTTTTCCTCAGGCCATAGGACTGGCCGCATCCTGGGATCCGGACCTGATGCTGAAAGTGTCCTCTGCCATTTCCGACGAGGCAAGGGCAAGGTGGAACGAACTGGATCAGGGGAGGCTGCAGACCAATCAGTTCAGCGACCTTCTGACTTTCTGGTCTCCTACGGTCAATATGGCCAGGGACCCCAGGTGGGGAAGGACTCCTGAGACTTATGGTGAAGATCCTTTCTTGACCGGAGAGATGGGAACCGCCTTTGTCAGGGGACTTCAGGGCGATGATCCGAAGTACCTTAAAGTAGTGTCCACTCCAAAGCATTTCGCTGCCAACAATGAGGAACACAACAGGTTCGAATGTGACGCCAGGATATCCGAAAAGCAGCTTCGGGAATATTACCTTCCGGCTTACGAAGCTTTGGTCAAGAGGGGAGGAGCGGCTTCAATAATGGCTTCCTACAATGCGATCAATGGAATCCCGTCTTCCGCCAACCCCTGGCTTCTCACCAAGGTGCTGAGAGATGACTGGGGATTCAAGGGTTACGTCGTGTCCGACTGTGGTGGTCCCTCCACCCTTGTGGAAGACCATCACTATGTAAAACAGCGTGAGACTGCTGCTGCCCTATGCCTTCTTTCCGGACTGGATCTTGAATGCGGAGACAACTATTACATCGAGCCTCTTCGGAAGGCTTTTGAGCTGGGTATGGTCAAGGAAGAGGATATCGACAGGGCAGCCGGAAGGGTGCTAACGGCGAGGATGCGTCTCGGAATATTCGATTCGGGGAAGGATAATCCCTACACAAGGATATCTCCGAATGTGATAGGATCCAAGGAACACACGGATCTGGCGCTCCAGATGGCAAGAGAGGCGATTGTCCTAATGAAGAATCAGGGGGGTATACTTCCTCTAAGGAAGGGAAAGGTCCGTTCAGTCGCAGTGGTAGGTATCAATGCCGGTTCGTGTGAGTTTGGCGATTACAGCGGAGTTCCCGCTTCCACTCCGGTTTCGATTCTGGATGGAATCAAGGCCATTGCAGGCAAGGATGTCAAAGTGAACTATGCTCCCTGGAAATCTGCCGTTGACGGAATGGAGATAATCTCTCCCGCCTTTTTCCCTGATGGGTTGAAAGCCGAGTATTTCAGCGGTACTAAGTTGAAAGGGGAACCTAAGGTCCGTAAGGACGAGTGGATCAATTTCGAGCCCAACAACCAGGCTCCCGACCCCTTCCTGCCCGATTCGCCCCTGAGCATCCGCTGGTCCGGGACACTCAGGCCTGAAGTAACCGGAGAATATGAACTGAGTTTCACTTCAGATGATGGTTGCCGTCTGTGGATTGACGATAAACTGGTCATCGACGCCTGGGGCGGACATTCGGTCCGTTCTGACAAGGCTGCCATCCGCCTGGAGGCTGGGAAGGACTACAAGATCGTTTCCGAATATTGGAACGAAAGGGATTACGCTGTTGCCAAATTGAGCTGGAGGCCTCCTGTGACAGGGAAGGCCGACCGTCTGGCACTTTATGGCAGTGCAGGCGAAATGGCACGTAAGAGTGATGTGGTAATAGCCGTGATGGGTATCAACAAGACCATTGAGAGGGAAGGCAAGGACCGCGAGTACATCACACTTCCTGCCGACCAGCAGGAATTCCTCCAGGAACTCTATCATGTAAATAAGAACATAGTATTGGTCCTTGTGGCCGGAAGTCCACTGTCGATACTTTGGGAAGACAAGAACATTCCTGCAATCGTGAACGCGTGGTATCCGGGAGAACAGGGCGGAACCGCGGTTGCAGAGGTCCTTTTCGGTAAGTATAATCCTGCCGGAAGGGTGCCTGTAACGTATTATAACAGTATCGAGGACCTTCCTCCGTTCGATGACTATGACATAACTAAGAGGACATACAAATATTTCGAGGGCGATGTCCTCTATCCATTCGGATATGGTCTCAGTTATACTTCCTTCCGTTACTCAGACCTTAAGGTCGAGGACAAAGGAAGCACCGTGGATGTAACCTTCACCCTAAGGAATGTCGGCAGATACGATGGGGATGAGGTGGTTCAGGTCTATATCCGTCTTCCTGAATATGAAGGCACAGCTCCGATCAAGGAACTACGTGGATTCAAGCGGGTCCATCTGAAGAAAGGACAGAGCAAGTCGGTGACCGTTCCCCTCCGTCGCGAAGACCTTCGCTACTGGAGTGAAACGCAGAAGAAATTCATTATTCCTGAGGGACTTCCTGAAATCATGGTAGGCGCTTCTTCCGCTGACATCAGATTGAAAACGGACTAAGTTTCAAGTAGGTCTCATATGAGAAAGTATTCCTTTTTTTTACTCTTGGTCATCACCTTCTTTTCCTGTTCGAAGGAGAGTGCTGTCACTACGACATCCGACCTGGCCGGGATGTTCTCCAAGCCACCGATGGAGTACGGGCCATATGTCTGGTGGCACTGGATGGGAAGCAATTTCTCAAAGGAGGGCATCCGAAAGGATCTGGAAGCGATGCAAGAGTCCG
>CAMHFA010000139.1 GCA_946184255.1 uncultured Bacteroidales bacterium | reverse complement strand
GGAAAAGGGTCTTGCGGGTGAACTCCGGAATGCCTCCCATGCGGCACTCAGGAAGCATTTCATCCGCCATGGGTGGATCAGCCACGTATGCCGTGGTCCTGCCGAAGCGGGGCACCTCGCCCTTAGAGTCACGGATCTCGTTAATCTCCTTTGCGATGTCGTCGGCAAGGACCGCGCTGAGGTTGCATGCGTGAAGTCCGTCCCTGCAACTTATCAGGACGTCCCTCATATCCTGGTTCACATCATATACACCGGTGATAACGGGAGTGAAAAGCCCGCCCCGTGCCATGACTATATCGACATCCTCAAGAGGGATGCCCTTCTTGCTCATGAAATCCTTTATGGCCTGCCGGCGCATGTCGCTCTGATCCATGACGGATTTGTACTTGGCGACTTCGTCAGCGGTATGCTCGAGTTTCTCATCGAAAACGCGTATGCCGTCAGAATAGTATCCCAGTTTCGTAGTGGTAGATCCTGTGTTGATGATCAGGATATTGCCTTTCTGAGAATCTTGTTCTTGCATTATATCTTCTCCTCCAATGTTTTGTAGGTCTATCAGGTTATAAATATATTACATTTTTTTAATAAATTCAAGTTATTCGTCAAAATCATTAACTAATAACTGCAGACTTAAATCAAATTGACACAATCAATGCGGAACTATCTCCAAAACAGTGAGGACCTTCCCATCAACCTTGAACCGGATGTCATACTCACCGAATCTCATGCCATAAACCTTCAAGGAATCATCCTGATACCTAGGCCGGGGATCAAGTGAAAGGACATCGGCGAGCACCTTAAGGTCAATTCCGGAAGACGAGGCATCCTCAGGGAAAACCACTTCAAGGGGCTCCCATCCATGGGAGTCCACGAAACCGGAACGCACTCCCGGATGTGAGTCTGTGTATTCAACATATGGCTTGATGTCATAGATGGGTGTGCCATCCATAAGATCAGCCCCATCCACCTCGATGGCCGGCCCGTCAAAATCTATGGAAACGACCTTTACTGATGACAGCCCCAAGCCGTTCGGTCGGAATGGCGACCGGCTTGCAAACACTCCTACCCTTTCGTTCCCTCCCAATCTAGGCGGCCGGACAGTTGCCTGGAAAGCAGTCTTGCCTGTGGAAGCCGTATTGGCGGAGAAACCCCAGATCAGCCATATATATTCAAAACCCTCCAGGCCCCTTATGGCATCTGCTGACTTGAAACCAGGCGCGAAGACAATGCGGCCCCTAAGACCCTCGACCAGCCCAGCCTGCCGGGGAATCCCGAATTTGTCAGGAAACGGGGACTTGAAGTATGCAACAGGTGTTATTTCCATTCCACCTGACTCCACTTCAAAGCAGTTTCATCCTGAGGCTGACGCACATCCTCAGGATGGCCGACAGCTACCAGGCAGAGTACGGAATATCCATCGCCTATACCGAGGATCCGCCTTACCATCTCCTCAGCGGAAACACCTTCTTCACTGCTCTCACGCCCCCTGACCTGACACCAGCAAGAACCAAGGCCAAGGTCTTCTGCCTGATACTGCATAGAAACGGCAGCAATGGCCCCGTCCTCTATCCACATCTCCTGGGAGGAGGGTTCCCCGAGTACGGCGATCACGGCAGGCGCTCCTGCCAGGAAAGCGGATCCGAAAGTACGTATCCCTCCTAATCTGGAGATTCTTTCCTCATCTTGTGTAACAACAAAATGCCATTTCCTAAGCCCCTTTGCGGTCGGGGACATCAAAGCAGCCCCAAGGATGGTTTTCAATTCCTCTTCCGTAACCGGTTGGGAGGAATATTTCCTATGGCTCCTACGCCTTAAAGCAAGTTCCTTGAACGAATCCATATCCAGTTATTTACCGTTGTTCCTGTAGCCCTTGACAGCCTTGATATAGGGAACCAGTTTTTCCGGATGGTCAGTGGAGATGCAGTCAATCCCATGAAGGATGGCCCAATCCGCGACTTCATAGTCGTTGACCAGCCAAAGGGTGGTCTCGATGCCCAGCTCCTGGGCCTGGCGCACAATCTCAGGACGGTTCAGGAAACCATTGAGGTCATAAGATATTCCATCATACCCCATTTTCTTCGCATATGCGGCATCGGGGACGAAAACCCCGCTGGAAAGGAAAATCACCTTTGCCTTGGGATCGACCCGGTGAATCTCCTGGCACATCCACTCACTGAAGGTAGTGTACTCGACCTGACCTTCCATGCCTGCTTTCTTTACCATATCCATTGACTTTTCCACAAGAAGGGTCTCCCTCTCCTTGGAAAGCTGGGCCTTGAGTTCCATTATTATCTTTATTCCAGGGGTCTTCCTAGCCTGGGCGAACCATTCGTCGAGCGTAGGCATCCTGTGGCCTCCAGGAAGGATGACTGACCTGGCTTCGGACATAGTCATGTTCCTGACATCCTTGCCACCGGTTCCCGGGACAACTGGACCGTGGAAAACGATGACCTTGTCGTCAGCCGTGATATGTACATCATATTCCACGGCATCGACTCCAGCCTTCTGGGCAAACTGAAGGGAGGCCAATGTGTTCTCATACGGGCCCTCGAAGCGGCAGCCACGGTGGCCTACCACTTTCGGCTGGGCGGCGGAAAACACTGCACCGCCGATGACAAACAATGTAATGATTAAGATTCTTTTCATATCATCGATTATTATTTGACTCTCTCTGTTACTATTCCAAACGGACCTACTTTCACATCTGTCCTCCTGTTCCCGATTCTCACGCTGACATCTTGTTCCCCTCCGGTCCTGCCGTTGAGCCGTAAAGTACAGTTTCCTTCCCCGTCAACGTCCATCATGGTCACATCCACATCAGGAGACCCCACGCTCATGAATGACTGCTCAGGAGAGATCCGTTTACGCATCCGTCTCAAGGAGCTTGAGACCTGCCTTACATAAACCGGAGAAGTAAAGTTCCTGAACAACAGGGGGATATGTTCCTGCTCCCACTCTCCATCATAGGGTCGCAGGATGATTCTGTGATGATAGCTGCCATGGAACGGCTCACTGTACCAGGCAGGTTCATGGTTGACGTGGGTAGGAGATTCAAATGTAAGCCCTACATCGTGAATAGGACCGGATGTAGTGGATGATCCCAGGTAAACGGTAACCTCCCCTGCCTCGGCATCCACCCGGAAAGCCTGTTCCCCTGTCTGTGGGGAAACAATCATTCCGCCGCCTTCCTGCTGGAGGAAACAAGTGCTCAGCGGACACAGGTAACTGACTCCGTCCAAGTTCCCGGAGATCCCATAAGGGATGTCATAAAACGGCTTTCCGGGCTTGAAAGTCTTGAGTACAAGGTCAAGTCCTCCAGGGTTATAACTCCTTCCTTCGAATGGACCGTCCTGACGCACCAGACAGGGATTAGGGAATGTAAACGACATAGTGCAATCTATCTCTCCGCGACGGATCGTAAAAACCTGCTCGAGATGGACTTGCCAGTCTGGTTGTGAAAGAAGCCTGAGCTGGACGGCGCCATCCAGTTCGCGGATGGATGAACGTACCGGACCATAAGGTTTGCAAGGCCGCCAGATATCGTCGTTGGTGCCTTGGGTCACCTCGGCAAGAGCGCGTATCTTGAACGGAGCCAGGCTCAATTCCATTGTGCTTCCGTTTCTCTCGATCAATACCCTGTCACCTTCCGACCGAAGACGTATTCCATCCTGCTCAACTTCATTCCCCGATGTCCACAAGGCATTCCCGGCGGTTTCAACACGCTTTACCCCTATCGCCTTATAACCGAATGACGGCAATGGAATATCTACTTCATGCCCAACCTTGCCTCCGGTAAATGAAGACGAAGAATTCAAGGGTTTCCCGGTACCAAGGTCATAGTAACGACATGGATAGTCTTCTTCAAATGGTACCGTGACGGTACGGGCCTGCTCAAGGGATGCAACGAGATAGTACTTCTCGTAACCTTTCAGGCGGATATGTAATGATAACCTGTCCAGCGCCTTGTCTATCAACATCCTGGAAAGATCGGAACTGGTCTTGAGGGACCACAGCCTCTCCCTCCTGCGTTCATAAAGCGGATCCCATCCCTTGGCATCGCTGTTAACAGCCCAGAGAAGGAGATGTTCTGCTTTGGACAGGACAGTAACCTTACCGTTCCGGGAAAGGTACTTTTCCTCAACCTCCGGATACAGATCCGTGTTCTCAATGTTCCATGCAAGGGGGTCACGCTCCAGGACTATTCCGGCCCCGTCGAACGGAACATCAACCTGCGATCCCGTTACGAGAGCCATCAATGCATTCATCATCTGGGCTGA
>CAMHFA010000138.1 GCA_946184255.1 uncultured Bacteroidales bacterium | reverse complement strand
GCCGTGACGGTCAGGTTAGTGGCTGCAATGAAGATTGAAGCTGCCAGGATGGGGATTATCTTTCTGTTCATGGGTTCTTGTACAAATTGTCCGTGAACTCGAGCAGCTTCCTGCTGAACGACTTCCACGAAAGCCTGTCCTTTTCTGCTTTGATTGAACTGATACAGAGGGTCTTGATGTTGTCATCAGAGAAGAAGCGGCGTATTTCGTCTGCGACACAGTCGGGATCCGGCTTCTCCGCTACAAGTCCTGTACCGCTGTCACCGATGGCCTGTTTAAGTCCACCAACGTCCGTAACTACCATAGGCACCTCGAAGTGCCATGAGATTGCGCTGATACCACTCTGGGTTGCAGAACGGTAGGGAAGTACGGCCAGGTCGGCCGCTGAGAAGTAATTCTTTACCTCGGAATCCTTGATGTAGCTGGTGAAGAGCTTTATGCGGTCCTTTGCAGGAGACCGGTTGATTATCTCCTCATATTTCACGAAGGAGCCGTAAGGCTCTCCTGCTACGATAAGGGTGTAGCTGCTGTCGAGTTTGCCGAAAGCCTCCAGAAGGATGTCGAGGCCCTTGTATTCACGGATGAGACCGAAGAACAGGAGGTTTTTCCTTCCATGTTCAAGCCCGAGGATATCCTCAGCCTCTTCCCGTGGGATCCTCTCTCCGAAATGGGCATAAACCGGGTGGAAGAGAGTGATATTGGGAGACTTCGGCCTGATTCGTTCCAGATCTGCCGATACTTCGTCGCACAGGGTGACATTGCCGCTGCAGCCTGACAGGAAATACCTTGTCAGGGGAGCGTCGAAGATCCTGGGCTCGTGAGGTATGACGTTGTGAAGGATAGAGATGACCTTGCAGTGTTTCTTGAGCCGTCTTGCTATCCAGCCAAGAGAAGGGGCGAACCATGACATCCAGTAACTGATGATCACAATGTCCGGATTCCAATCCCTGATTGCCTTGTAAGTCTTTCGGTAAGTAAACGGATTTGCCGTATCCAGGAGAGCTTCGCTCTCGATGGGTACGGCATCATCGTCTTTTGTAACGTACTGGGTCTTTCCCGGAAACAGGAAACCCGGATACTGCCTCTTGAAATTGAACGCCTTGACCGTGTTTTCCTTTCCCAGTTCCAAGTAGAGACTTGCGTTGAACTGAGAAATCCCTCCTCTGAAAGGGTAGAAACAGGAAAGGAGTGCGATTCTCAAGTTACTCGGCCTTGGTTTCCGTCTGGGCTGGTGTAGAGGTTTCCTTGCCCTTGTTCTTTACGTATTCGCTGTTTAGTCCGGCAAGAATGGCATCGGTGATGTCAAGGTCAGGATCGCCGCATGAAACAGGGGCGGGAAGGATTCCACCCTGGGTGGCGATAATCATGGCATACTTGTGCTCCTCATTGAACTGGTCGATGAAAGTCTTGATAGCGTCGGCGATCTGGTTCATCATGACCTGCTGCTCCTCAGCCATCTCCTGCTGCTTCTGGGCTGCGTAGTTGTTGAAGCTGGCCTGCTGCTGCTGGAGCTTCTGGTTCCTCTGCTCGGCAACCGAACGGATAAGGACACCCTTGTCAAGGTCGCTCTGGAATTTGTTGACATCGCTCTGGAGTTTGTTTCCCCTGCGGTTGATCTCATCCTGGATGCTTTGGACCTTGGTCTCGACTACGGACCTGAGATCGTTGGCCATGTCGTACTCGTTGAGGACCCTGTCAAGGTCGTACCATACGATGGCTCCTTCCTTAGCGGTGACTTCGACAGCCTCGCCTTCGGCGGCCTTTTTCTTGCCGTTACCGTCAGCGGTCAGCTGGATAATTCCGAGAGCAGCAACTGCCACGAGGGCTATAATGCTGAGAATCAGTGGTGTTTGTTTCATTTTATAGTTTCTTTAAATATTATTCAAGTTTACAAAAGTAATTAAAAAATCTTAATCTTCGAAAGATAGGCCTGTATTGTTTGCTCCAACCCCATGTACAGGGCGTCGCAGATGACAGCATGTCCGATCGAGACTTCGTCCGTCCAGGGGATGGTCCGGATGAAGTACTCGAGGTTCTCCAGGTTGAGGTCGTGACCTGCATTCAGACCAAGGCCGAGTTCCTTGACGACTTCGGCAGTCCTTAAGTATGGCTCAATTGCTTTCTCCGGTCCGGAGGGGTACATGGCGGCATAGTCGGCGGTGTAGAGTTCGACCCTGTCGCAGCCGCATACCTTGGCTCCCGCAGCCATCTCGGGTGATGGATCTATGAATATGGAAGTGCGTATTCCCTTGGCTTTGAAAATCTTGCAGATATCGGTAAGGAAATCCTTGTTGGCCAGGGTGTTCCAACCCTGATTGGATGTTATGGCATCATGGGCATCCGGAACAAGGGTCACCTGGTCAGGTACCACCTCAAGGACCAGATCCACGAAACTGGGTATGGGGTTACCTTCGATGTTGAACTCGGTCTTGACAAGCGGCCTGATGCTTCTGACATCCGAATAGCGGATGTGCCTTTCGTCCGGTCTGGGGTGGACGGTAATGCCTTCGGCCCCAAACCTCTCACAGTCCACCGCAGCCTTTTCCACATCCGGCATGTTGCCTCCGCGGGCATTGCGGATAGTGGCTATCTTGTTGATGTTTACGCTAAGTCTTGTCATGCGACAAAAGTAGTGATTTCTGTTTAGATTTTATCAGAATTGTAGTAATTTTGAAATTTGTAACCACTTTAAGGCGGAAAATGAACATTGCAATATATTCAAGGGATGAAGGTACCCTCTCCAATCCGAGGTTCGTCTCCATGGTGGAGACCCTCTCCAAGGGTCCCTTCGAGTTCTACAGGATGAAGTCAGGGGAGGATATCCGTCCCGGCACCGACATGATAATGAGTGTCGGTGGTGACGGCACCTTCCTGTCTGCGTCCAAGAGGGTAGGGCAGACCGGAATACCTGTGCTCGGAATCAATCTCGGGCGGGTAGGTTTCCTTTCCGAGTACAGTCCTGAAGAGGTTCGCGAAGCACTTTCCGAGGGTTCCTACACCTTGGAAAACAGGGAGCTTCTGGAGACCTCCATCAATGGTGACATAATTGGCACAGAGTCTTCATTCTGGCCTTATTCTTTAAACGAGATTTCAGTGCTCCGTTGCGGTGCCGCGATCTTGGGAATAGATGTATCGATCGATGGAAATCCCCTTCCTACTTATTGGGCTGACGGCCTCCTGGTCTCTACCAGTTCCGGTTCGACTGCCTATTCATTGAGTGTAGGAGGCCCGATCTGCGTCCCTGACTCAAAAGTGCTCATCATAGCTCCGATCGCTCCCCACAACCTAAATGTCCGTCCTCTGGTGGTACCTGACACCACACGTATTTCCATCTCCATGAGGTCCCGGGACGATAAGGTTACCATGTCTATGGACAACCGCAACCTTTTGCTCTCGGCTTCGGCCCGGATTGATGTGATGGTGGCACAGTTTTCGCTGAAAAGGGTTCGTCTTGAAAAGTCAAGTTTCATCAAGGCGCTCACGACAAAGCTGTTCTGGGGTGAAGACATCAGGAACGGCGGAGAACAATTATAATGAAATGAACGATAAGAGCAAGGTTCCCATTCATGTGTCCATCATAATGGACGGAAACGGAAGATGGGCCCGTCAAAGGGGACAGGAAAGGGTTTACGGTCATTCCCACGGAGTCGAAAGCGTACGCGCCTGCGTCGAAGCTGCTGCCGAGAACGGAGTCCGCTATCTTTCCCTGTTTGCTTTTTCTGAGGAGAACTGGGGACGTCCGGAAGCCGAGGTCAACACTCTCATGGCACTGATGTTCAAGTCGATAGCCGGAGAGATGGCAGCCTTGAAAAAGCAGGGGGTCAGGTTTCGTGTCCTGGGTAATCTGGACCGTATCGACAAGGACCTCCTGGCCTCTATCCGTGAGGCTGAGGCCATGACTGCACCTCCAGAAGGTAAGGAGCCCCTGCTCGACCTGATCATATTCCTAAGTTATAGCGGCAAGTGGGACATCCTCCAGGCGGCCAAGAATCTGGCAAAGAAGTATTCAACGGATCCTGAAGGGCTGGAGAATGCCGGTCTTGACGAATTCGGTGACCTTCTGGTTACTGCCGGGGTGCCCGACCCTGACCTTATCATCCGTACTTCCGGGGAACAGAGGATCAGCAACTATCTGCTTTGGCAGGCTGCATATTCAGAGCTTCTTTTCGTCGACACGCTTTGGCCTGATTTCGGCAAGGAGGAGTTCCGTTCCGCCCTGGATGAATATGCAAAGCGGAACCGCAGGTATGGAAAAGTTAAATAATTGCGTATATTTGCATTC
>CAMHFA010000137.1 GCA_946184255.1 uncultured Bacteroidales bacterium | reverse complement strand
CCAGAAGTCTTCAAGGAAAAGATCCTCGAATTCCCCTACGCCGAAGCCCCAAAAATGGCCATGAATATGACTCGTGTCGACTTCGGTTGGTGGAACATACGACCGGAAACCACCCCGGAGATGTGGGACTTCGCTGACAGTAAAGCCGCCGAATGGCACTGCCCCGTCACCATCCAGTTCTCATTAAAGGCCCTTGAGTCCAATCCCCATGCGGATGAACTGCTTGCGGTACTGAGAAAATGGGAGGAATACAGGGAGAAGGAAAATTAAAAGAAACGGTCTCAGACACTCTCTGAGGCCGTTTCTTCTGTGCGCGGGATGAGAGTCGAACTCACACGTCGCAATTGACACTAGCTCCTGAAACTAGCGCGTCTACCATTTCGCCACCCGCGCCAATAATTGGACTGCAAAGATAAGAATTGCCCTGCGAAATTGCAAAAAAATTATGGCGGGGTGGAGAAGACTTGGAAAGCCTACCTTCGTTTTGACTTGAAGGCCTGGTTAATCAGCGACTTCTTGGAAGGACAGATGTCCAAAAGCTCTTTCTGGAGAGCCTCAGTATCTGTCACATCAGGGGTAAGTGCGGAAAAGATATCACTGCGGGAGATTCCTCCATCCTCAAGGGTCGCAAAGATTCCCGGAGTGAACCAGTAGGAAGATCCGAACACCGGATTGACCCCGTATCTTGATTTGTAAGTCATGTTCTCTACATGATAGGCCCACATCTCACCCACTGCACAATAGCCGGCATTCTCTCCATTCCCTGTACCATAGCAAGAGCCGTAGGTCAGATAAGAGGAAAGGATATATGAGGCATATTTATTCCAATAACCAGTCCCAACTGTCATGAAATGGGAGGCATGGGCCATCTCGTGTATTGCACAGGTGTAGAGTTCCGAGTACTTGCCGTTCTTCCCCTTGGATCCGATCACTATGTCAGGTGCAAAGACCCTGATGATTGCCGAATAGACTCCCAGGTAGTTGCTGACCATCTTCGAGTCCAGGATAGCCCCGTGATGCATCATCAGGCAGCAAGATGGCCTGAGAATGTTAAGGATCCAGAACCGTGTGTTCTTGGGAGGCTGGGAGACTCCCAAGGCCGAACATTGCTGGAGATAGTCATAGGCGGCGTTGTTGACAGCACAGCGGCGGAAAAGGGTGTTGTCGGACTTGCTGTCGATTGTGACGTCTATCCCGTTGGGATCGTCTTTCCCAAGTGTCGAGACCGAGGCAGGTACGAGCACCAGATTGAGACCGATAGTAAAACCGAGCTTGTTCTGGAAACAGAGGCTGTAGCGAGGCTTTGCCGAGAACTTCGAGGAGAATGAGTATTTCCCGTCCTCATCAGTATAGACCGAGGAGACCTTGACAAAGACATTAGCCATCAGTTTGACACATGACACTCCGACTGCCTTCCCGAGCTTATCATCCATTATCGAGATCCTTCCAGACGGTTTTGCCTTAGACCTGGTTTGTGGCACCAGAAGTCCCGCATTTCCGGTATTCTCAAAAGCCCGTTTCTCGACTGCATCCCAATCCACGTCATCTAAGCCTCTTGTCTGCTCTCCCTCTCCAGGAATGAAGCAGTCTTCGATTACCTCATACCTGATTGCAGAAGGAAATTCAAACTCAGGAGGGACAACCGCATATTGCCAGGTAATCTGCCCTTCAGGGACCGAAGGGTCATGGTAGTAATCCCCGTCTAGGATGATTTGGTAGTCCAAAGGATGGTCGAACAGATCTATTCCCAAAGATTCCAGCATTTCATACTCCCCGGCATCCTTGGGAAGGAACCTTACGTAGCGGGCGTTCGCAGGGACTTCAACATCCGCCTTGGTAGGGTAAACGGAGGCAAGTGCGGCAGAGACGTTCCTCACGGAATAAGGGTTTTCGAGCCTGTCTCCGAGAGTGATTGCTCCGTGAGCCACGGTTTCCTGCCTCTCTTTCTCCATCTCAGGGCCGATCTCCACCGGAGAGCCGCCCTCTTTGCTGCACGATACCAGTACCAGCACCGGTAGCATAAGTTTCATGAACCATTTCATAATTGTTTAAGTTTAAGTCAGAGGCAAAGGTATGGCGGGCTATCCGTAGGTTGAAATGTTCAACGGATAAAAATAAAAAAGCCCCCCACAACGCTGTGGGAGGCCTGTTTCAGGTTCTATGTAAGTCGATTAAACGGACAAAAGCCTAGAAATAGACAACTGTCTTCTGCTCGATAGACGACATCAGGGAGTTAGCCAGCCGGCTTACTCCGAAACGGAAGAGGTCTTTGTTAAGCCATTCATCTCCAAGAACGGTCTTGACTATTGAATAATAGCACACGGCATCCTTTGAAGTCGAAATACCGCCGGCAGCCTTGAATCCGACTTTCCTGCCGGTCTTGGCGAAAAAGGCCTTTATGCTTTCGCACATGACATAGGCAGCAACAGGAGTGGCATTGACACTGACCTTGCCGGTAGAAGTCTTGATGAAATCTGCACCCTCTTCCATTGCGAGGATCGAAGCGTCGGCAATCCTCTCCGGAGTGACCAGGAGGCCGGTCTCAAGGATAACTTTAAGGACGACCTTCTTTCCAAGCCTGGATGCGGCAGAATCAATGGCCTGCTTCATCGTCCTGATCTCTTCACGGGCTTTTCCGTAGTCTCCTGCCATGAAGGCATTGAGGGCCAGTACGATGTCAATTTCGTCAGCTCCGGACTCAACCGCAAGTTCGCATTCCCTGGCCTTGACTTCGAGGAAACTCTGGGAAGAAGGGAAACACCCCGAGACTGCCGTCACATGTACACTGGGGTCTGCAAGGTTCTCCTTCACCAATGAAGCGAAATTGGAGAACACGCACACTGATGCTGGGAGAGGATACCCCGGATAATCCGACTTGAATGAATTAACCTTCCCGACCAGTTTGGAGACTGAAGCAGGCGTGTCCTCGGTACGAAGGGTGGTAAGGTCCATTATGGACATGCACGTTTTAAGGGCGGAAGGGCTGGAGACGTTGTCAATATTGGCAGCGATAGCATCCAACCTCTTTCCAATCATCTCCTTGTCAGGAGTGTAACCGTACTTTTCAAACAAAGATTCCATATATTGATATATTTACAATTATCCCCTTATCTGAACCTTGAAACCCTCCTCCATCAGAGGAAGAACCAGTTCCTTCATCTCCTCCACGGTGAACTTCTCCAATCCTTCAGCAGGAGCCTCCCTGTCAAGTGTATAGACCATTATTTCCCTGGGACGGACCTTCCTGACAATGTCCATCCACAGCTTCAATTGTCCAGGATCTGACGAGTCGAACTCCTTTGACTTCAGGAACATTGTCTGGAGCACGAAGTCTCCTTCGAATTTCATCATTCCGTCAATCACGTCGGAAACATGGTACCCTCCCTGAGGCTGGTTTATGATGGACACCAGTTCATCTGTCGGAGCATCGAGCTTGAGGATAGGATTGTCAACCTTCTTAAGCGCCTCGAAAACAGCTTCCCTGCCCAACATGGTAGCATTGGATAGCACGGAAACGACGGCATCAGGATAGTACCTGTCCCTCAACCCGATGGTAATGTCGATTATCTCGGGGAAATCCGGATTCAGGGTAGGCTCCCCGTCGCCTGAGAAAGTGATTGAGTCTATGGGAATTCCGGCCTCACGGCATGATGAGAGCTTTGCCTCAAGTGCCTTATGGAGCATTGATGCAGTAGGAAGCTTACGGTCTCCCCTACCGTCCTTGTTCCAGCCACATTCGCAGTAGATACAGTCGAAATTGCAGAACTTTCCCTTCTCGGGGAGAAGGTTTATCCCGAGTGATGACCCCAGCCTCCTGGAATGGATCGGTCCGAACACTATCTCTTCCCTCATCATAGGCTATACGATTCTGCGTGAACTGCTTTCTTCTGTTAAAGAGCCATCGGGAGCGAGGTTCTCCAACAACACTATTCCTGGTTTCTTTCCAATTGCAAAAGAACCCAGTTCCTTTTCTTTTCCAAGGAACTCGGCGCCGTTAAGACAGGCCCACCTGAGTAGCTCATCAAGCTCAAGACCATTGAAATGACTCTGGAGACAATATAGTTCCCTCACCATGTCAAGGTCGTCATTGCTTGAAAGGGAGTCTGTCCCGACAGTCAGTTTCAGCCCATTCTCCCTCATAAGCTCAACCTGAGGCAAGGCATTGTGTATGAATATGTTCGAGCAGGGACAAAGCGCGACGAATGGATGATTCATCACCTTCTTGACAGCATCTATGCCCTCCTGGTCCATGCATACTTCATGGACCAGCAAAACATTCTCGTCATAGGGAGCCGGATGGGC
>CAMHFA010000136.1 GCA_946184255.1 uncultured Bacteroidales bacterium | reverse complement strand
ATATCTTGAAGTGAATGACCTTGTCGATCTTCGCAGGAGGACACGCTTCGGGATGGGTACCTGCCAGGGAGAACTCTGCGCGTGCAGGGCTGCCGGCAGGTTGGCTAAAGCCCGCCAGTGTACTTCAAAGGCAAGGGCTGACCTAAGGGCATTCATGAACGAAAGATGGAAGGGAATGTTTCCGGTTGCATGGGGAGAGACTTTGAGGGAAAGCGCCTACACCCAGTGGGTATATTCGGAAGTCCTTGGTTTGAATGAAGAGATATGAGATTTGACACAATATTGATAGGAGGAGGCCTGTCTTCTCTGGTTTGTGGGATCACACTCCAGAAAGCCGGAAGGAAATGCCTGATGGTCTCGGCTGGTCAGAATGCACTGCATTTTTCGTCAGGTGCTTTCGGCCTGCTTGGTCGGTTGCCTGATGGTACTCCCGTGGCAGAACCGCTTAAGGTATTGTTTGCCCTTCCCGAAGAACATCCCTACTCGAAGATCGGAACCGATAAGGTGGCTGAGTACGTGGCATCCGTTCCCGGTTTCTTCCGGGATTGCGGGATAGAACTCCATTCTGTCACTCCTTCCGGAGAGATTAATCCGGAAGTAGGTGCGGCAATGGTAAGGAACGGATTCAGGATGACACCACTCGGGACTCTGAAACCGTCCTGGCTTGCCATGAAGGATGTCACTCTGCTGGAAACCAAGGATGAGAATTTGGGAGCCAAGGCACTGATAGTCAATTTCGCCGGCTTCCTGGATTTCAATACCCGCTTCATAGCAGAAGCTCTCGAAAAGAAGGGAACTTCATGCAGGATCGAAGCAGTGAGGCTCAAAGACATAGAGAACATCCGCAGGAATCCGACCGAGATGCGTTCCGTAAATATCGCCCGAGTAATGAACATCGAGGAAAACTGGAAGGAATTCGGCCACATGGTCCAGGACCTGTACAAGGACGAAGACCTTGTAGTACTTCCTGAAGTGTTCGGTCTTGGAGGTCTTGAAATTTCCAGATGGCTTCAGGAGATGATTCCCGCGAAAGTCCTGTTCCTTGGGACTATGCCACCTTCTGTACCCGGAATCAAGGCCCAGATGCTTCTCAAGAATGCATTCGAATCTGCCGGTGGTACTTTCCTCATGGGAGATACCGCAGTCGATCCGGCCATAGAGGGGAACTCCGTAAAGAGTATAAGGACAGTCAATCTAGGAAGTATACGCCTGGAGGCTGACTCATTCGTCCTGGCAAGCGGCAATCTGTTCGGCAAAGGCTTGGATGCCGCTCCTGACAAGGTCGTGGAACCTGTTTTCGGGCTGGATGTCGATTTCCCTGCAGACAGGAAGGACTGGTGTGACCAGGATTTCTTCTCATGGCAGAACTTCTCCGGATTCGGAGTCATCACAGATTCCTCCTTCAGAGCCATTAAGGACGGAAATGTAATAGATAACCTATATGTGGCAGGAGCAGAGCTTGGAGGATGCAACCCGTTGAAAGAAGGTAGTGGGGCAGGGATTGCCATCTTGACGGCAATGAGCGTTGCGGACAATATTTTAGCAGTTTGAGACCATGCAGGAAAAGAACGTCAGTTTCAATAATTTCGAGCAGTGCATCAAATGTACAATCTGCACGGCTTACTGTCCCGTGGTCGCAGTCAATCCTTCCTATCCCGGTCCAAAACAAGCCGGGCCTGACGGTGAGAGGCTTCGCCTGAAGGACAAATACTTCTTCGATGAGAATTTGAAGTACTGCATGAATTGCAAACGCTGTGAGGTTGCCTGTCCTTCAGGAGTAAAGATAGCCGATCTCATACACTCGGCCAGGAGAAGGTATTCCCGTGAGATGCCTGAGTTCCGTGACAGGATCCTCGCCAGCACGGACCTTATGGGCAAGGCAGCCAGGCCGTTTGCACCTATCGTGAATTCCATCATTTCCACCAGACCAGTCAAGAGTGTCATGGATCTGATGCTGGATATTGACAAGGAAAGGTCTTTCCCCAAGTACATGGGTAAGGGATTCGAGAACTGGTTCAGGAAGAATGCGGCCAAGGAACAGGATTCATTCTCCCGCAAGGTGGCGTTTTTCCATGGCTGTTCAACCGAGTTCCAGCAACCTGAAGTGGGAAAAGCTTTTGTCAAGGTCATGAACTCAGTCGGCTACGGAGTTGAACTGATTGATGAGAAGTGTTGTGGTGTGGCGATGATTTCCAATGGTTTATGGAATTCCGCCAAACGTCATGCAGAGCACAATGTAAAGGCCTTCAATAAAGTTGTTGAAAAAGGACTTCCAGTCGTTGCCACTTCTTCTACCTGTGTCTTTACCATGCGTGACGAATATCCAGACGTCTTGGATGTAGATAACTCGTCTGTACGTGACAGTATCACAATGGTGGAAAAGTTCCTTTTCGAACTGATAGATTCCGGTAGTGTGAAACTGGTCTTCAAAGATGATTACAGGGCAAGGATTGCCTATCATGTCCCGTGTCACATGGACAAGCTCGGCTGGAGCATATTCACCAGGAGCCTGATAGGGATGATTCCTGGAGTCGCACTTACAGTTCTGGACAGCAACTGCTGCGGTATGGCCGGAACCTATGGTTTCAAGAAGGAGAATTACAAATATTCCCAGGAGATCGGGCGCCCTCTCTTCGAGCAGATCAAATACCTGGCTCCGGACTTCGTGTGTTGCGAATGTGAGACGTGCAAATGGCAGATCGAGATGTCCACAGGCTACGATGTCCTGAATCCAATCCTCATCCTGGCTGACGCACTGGACCTGGAAGCCACTGCCAAAGCAAACGGTGTCGGCTGACACCCTCTTTCTTTTGCACATTTTTTGTAATTTTGCCGACAATACAGGTGGGGCGATCTGTCGCGCTGCGGAGTTTCGGCTCCGGGTGAGGAAAGTCCGGACAGGATAGGGCACCCTGCTGAGGAAAGCTCAGATGGGAGAGATCTTATAGCACCGTAACAGAAAAGAACCGCCGCGAGGCAAGGGTGAAAACGCGAGGCAAGAGCTCACGACGTGCGTCGGTGACGCCGCATGGGTACGGTGCCAGGGCCTGCAAGACCAAATATACTGGCAGATGAGGGCTGCCCGTCCGATGCCAGGGGGTAGGTTGCGCAGATAAATGACAGGTTTAAAAACAGAAACCGGCTTACGGCCCCACCTTTTTTTTGGAAACTATCAGTCATGAGAACTGGGAAAAACATAATGGCAATCTTCATGATGACACTGTTGGTGCTGTCAACGTCTTCATGTTCTGATGCCAAGGTCAAGCAGTACAAGATCAAGGTAGTGAAAGAGTATCCCCATGACGAGATGTCCTACACCCAGGGACTTTTCTTCCAGGGAGAAAGGATGATCGAAACCACGGGCCAATGGGGTGAGTCAACCCTGAGGCTTGTCGATCTCGCAACAGGGAAAGCTCTGAAGAAGTTCGACTTTGACAAAAAGTATTTCCTTGAGGGATCTGTACAGCTGGGTGACAATATCTACATACTGACCTGGAAGAACAAGGTTGCCTTCATATATGATGCTAAGACCCTTGCTTACAAGCAGACTTACAGCTATGCCCGTGAAGGTTGGGGACTTACCACCGACGGCAAGAGCCTGATTGCCAGCGATGGATCTGCACGTCTCTACTGGCTTGATGAACAGCTGAAGCAGCAAAAGTCCCTGACGGTGAAGATGAACGGCCGCCCGGTCAATCAGCTCAATGAATTGGAGTGGATTGACGGAAGGATCTGGGCGAATGTTTACATGACCGACATGATAGTGATCATAAACCCCGAGACTGGCGTCGTGGAGGCTACAGTCGACTGCACCGGTCTTCTTCCGAGGCATCTCAGGGATCAATATACTGACGTTCTGAATGGTATAGCTTACAATCCTTCTACAAAGAAGATATATCTCACCGGCAAATACTGGAAGAGACTCTATGAAGTTGAACTTGTAGAGAAAAAATAGCTATATTTGCATCGAAATAAGCGGGGGTACCGGTTTTTCCGGTTGAGATCATACCCATTGAACCTGATGCGGGTAATGCCGCCGAAGGGAAGCATAATCTCACACACGCCTACAGGGCGGCCCCTCGCATTGATAATTATATTATTATGCGAGTTTCTTTTTTGTCATGTACTGCTGTTGCCATTCTCTGTGCAGCTGCTGTCTCATCTGCCCAGAATGTAAACGACACAACCAGGACTGAAGTCCTCGAAGCGTCTGTAGTAAAGAGCGTTACGGTTTCCAAGGATGCCCCTTTCGCCGTTGCCAACATCGACTACAAGGAGTTGGGTGATTTCTCAAGGTCCGGCAAGGAAA